>NZ_BCVD01000024.1 GCF_001591565.1 Priestia flexa NBRC 15715
GGGGTCAGTCCCAAAAAAGAAAAAAAAGAGCCGGTTATTAAAGTAGAAGACTTAACGTACCAATTAAAAGATTCTCGTACTGGTGCATTAATGCGAGAATTTAAACCCGTTAATTTTGCTGATAAGGAAGTATATAATAAAGAGATAAAAGCACTTGCCTCCGAGTTAGCAAAAGGAATCGATACACCAATGCAAAGCATGAAGCTAGATGGAAATGGAGCATTAATTGGAGGCTCGAACCGGATTGTTTTAAAAGAAGACGAACTTGTAGCGAGTCTGCAAAATTTAAACACAAATCAATTAGAAATTACGGTTCCAATTTATGAAACACCACCAAACGTTTCTGTGCAAGCAGCAACAGGAGTAAGTGAAGTACCAATTGCTTCTTTCACTACGAAATTTCGCCCTAACGACACGGGGAGAAATCGAAATATCCAGCTCTCTGCTGAAGCTATTAACAACACTATTTTAGGACCTGGTGATTATTTCTCTTATAACAGTGTTGTAGGGCCTCGTACGGTAGAACGCGGTTATCAGCAAGCTCCTGAAATCATCAACAAAGAACTAGTCATGGGGATTGGTGGAGGAATCTGTCAAACATCTTCCACGTTATTTAACGCAGTAGATAAAGCTGGAGTACAAATCGTTGCGCGTTCTCATCATTCAAAAGACGTAGGATATGTTCCTAAAGGAAGAGATGCTACTGTTTCATGGAATGGACCTGATTTTAAATTTATGAACAATAAATCATATCCAATTATTATTAAGACGTATACAAACGTTGCAGGGGGAACGCTAACAGTTGAAGTTCGGACTGCACAGCGCTATCTGTAAACAAAATTAAACAAAACGCCGAAGCGGCTATTCGCTTCGGCGTTTTGTTGCTTATTGAGTAACTTGCTGTTCACGAGCACGGAGCTCAACGCGACGAATTTTACCTGAATTTGTTTTTGGTAAGTCAGATACAAATTCAATTAGTCGAGGATACTTATACGGTGCTGTTAATTGCTTAACATGATTTTGTAAGTCTTTAACTAACGATTCATCAGCAGTTAACGCAGGGTCAGTTAACACAACAAAGGCTTTGACTACGTTACCACGATCCGGATCTGGACTTGCAACTACGGCGCATTCCTTGACAGCAGAGTGCTTAATCAAAGCATCTTCAACTTCAAAAGGTCCAATTGTATAGCCAGAGCTAATAATAATATCATCGCTGCGGCCTTGGAACCAATAGTAATTATCAGCATCTTTAGAAGCTCGGTCACCCGTTAGATAATAATTGCCACAAAACGCTTTTTTCGTACGCTCTTCGTCTTTGTAGTAATGTTTAAAAAGCGAAGGGAGGTCTTTACGAACCGCAATATCTCCAATTTCACCAGGGGCACATGGGTTGCCGTCTTCATCAACAATCTCAATAAATTCTTCAAGCATCGGTTTACCCATTGAACCAACCTTAACGTCTACATTTTTTAATGTTCCAATCAAAAGCGTGTTTTCTGTTTGGCCATATCCATCACGGACTTGAATACCAAAGTGTTGTTTAAACACGCTCATTACTTCTTCATTTAGCGGTTCACCAGCTGATACTGCGCTATGAATATGAGATAAGTCAAAGGAATCTAAGTTTGCTGATTTTGCCATGAAGCGGTATTCTGTCGGCGTGCAGCATAACACATTCACTTGCTCATCTTGTAAAATCGCTAAGTACTTCTCTGGTTCGAATCGGCCGTTATATACAATTCCTGTTGCTCCTTGACCTAAAACTGATAAAAATGGACTCCAAACCCATTTCTGCCAGCCTGGACCTGCTGTTGCCCAAACTATATCACCTTTTTTAATATCTAGCCATTCACGCGCTGCTAAACGTAGATGAGCGTATGCCCATCCGTGTGTATGAACGACGCCTTTTGGATTGCCAGTTGTACCTGACGTGTAAGGCAAAAAGGCCGTATCGTCTCTATGAGTATCAGCGGCTTCAAACTGATCACTCGCTGCATCCATAAGAGGCTCTAAGGATGTCCAAGAGTTCACAGCATCTCCCAAAACAATTTTATGCTTTAGAGAAGAAGGTAAGTCTGTTACTTGGTCTACTTCTTGACAAAATGGAGAATATGAAATAATCGCTTTTGCTTGGGCATGGTGTAAACGATATTGGATATCTTTTGCTCGAAGCATTTCTGAAGAAGGAATAATGACAATACCTGCTTTTAAACATGCTAAGTACATGACATATGAATCAATTAAGCGGGGCATGATGACTAAGACGTGATCGCCTTTTGTTAAACCTAGTTCTGTTAATAAATTTGCGGCTTTATTTGCTCGTTTTAATAGATTATTATATGTAATTTCTTCTCGATGACCATCAGCATCTTGCCATTTGATCGCAAGGTGATCAGATGCGTGTTTTTCAAATTCCTCCGTTAAATTATAGCGTTCTTTTGGAATTAGTTCTTCTAAACGAATCATTGCCACGACTCCTTTTCTATAAAAAATGTCTATAATGACAGTGCATCATTATAACCTCTATTATAATACTAACTATTAGTAGTTACTACTAATTTGTTTATAGTAACCAAAAAAACATAAAAATTCCCACCCTCAGCTGTGAGAAATGGGAATTTTTATTTGGAGAATAGACTCCACTTCGTATGTATGGGAATTAATTCTTCTTCAGATTCATCCGCTTCATAAAGACCGCGTTCTTTTAAATATTCAACAAAATATAAATCTGCTTCTTTCCGTTCGTCATAAGGCTTAATCGAAAGTACAAAGCCTAACTTATGCTGCTCATCATTTTCAATTCCTGAGATATAGGCTTTTATATGGTGCTGTAAAAAGAGCTCCTTCGCAGGGATAATTAGTTCTTTTACAAATTTAGCTAGAAGCTGAAGCTCAAATTCAAAAGTAAACTTTGAAATCTTTTCTAAATCTGCAAAGACAACGCCTATAAAGCTCGTGTTATGTATTTCATAATCCTTTGTTTTTTCATCCCAATCAATATGACCAACTTCTTTTAAGTAATTAATAAAGTAGCCAATACCTTCACGACGCCCAAACGGTTGCTTAGATAACACAAGACCAATCTTTTTATATTTAGGTAAATAAACACAAGATAGAGCGGCTTCAACATTATGCTGTTGAAATAGCTGCGTCACACCTTGTAATAGTGCATCCAATACGTGGTGAGTGATCTTCATCTGTTTACGTGAAAAGTGATATTCATTTGCAAGCAGCTCATTTGTATCTGCGAATGTTGCTCCGATAAAACCAGTATTAGAAAGGGTAGGGGGAAGCGGCTTTTTTCTTTTTCTATTGCTCATCTAACAAACACTCCTTGCAATTGATAAATCGAACATACGTTCTTATTAAATCATACGAGAAAAAGAACGAAAAGTAAAGGGGGGCAAGTAGATAAAAATAAAAAAGTAGCTATGTCTTACGAAGAAAGCGGGGGAGAGTAAACATAAAAAAACACAAACCAGTTGATTTGTGTTTTGAACATTTATTTTCTATATGGATTTAGCGTACATCTGTTAAAGAAACTAAATCTTCATCGTCTACATCAATATCTACGTGACAATCCATTGTATGAATTGTTTTATCTTCATGGTTACCATAATAAATTGTAATATTCACAAGTATCGCTCCTTTAAAATCGGATGATTAAGCACCCAACATATGCCGATCTCTATTTGTTATACATTATACCTCAATGTATACAAAACTACAACTGTAAATGTGATAACAGCAAGGCTAGAGATTGAAAACAAAGAAAAAACAAAGGGGCGATTTGTATAAAAATAAATAAAAGTGGATATAGTTACAATAAATACGGATGTTACACAAACTAAAATGAATATTAATCCAATATAGGAATAAAAAATCTTTAAACTCAAAATTTACGTTTACAGGAAACATTATGTAAACTATTTAAGAAACTAATCATATAAAGTCTATGAAGTAACCTTTAGAACAAAATTCAATTATAGTAGATTTATTTTTTCTAAACGGAGATGCTGCTATATGTTTATGTAGTTGGCATCTGCAACACCAAATGAAACTGAAGCAATCGAACCTTTGATCAGGATTTATTTAAGTTTAATCATGTATCAAGCTCTATAATATAATTTCAATACAATACATTAGTAAATTCCTTTTTCGTCTCACTATCTAAAGTTTACTTATTAAATGAGACAAAAAACTATTATTTATATAACTTCCTATAATGTATATTATGTAAACTAGAAAAATGAAAAATAAGAACAGCTTCCCCTTCATTACAAACAACTAAAGGTTTATTGAATAACCGCCACCTGTGGTTTCTAATGGCGGTTTGATTTAGCTAATTGGTTTTCTGATACTTGCTATGATAATGAATTAAGTTTCTTGTTATTCTTTTTCACTAAACTCTAAAATATTTAAACCCTCAGATGCTTTTGGCGCTTCAAAGAATTTAGTAACATGAATAAACGTTTCTTTAGTGTCGAAAGCTGCTCTTTCAGGTTGTTCGTTACGTCTTTGTGCGATTTGGCGTAAACATTGCTCGTTATTTAAGTTGAGGAAAATTAGCTGATGATTTGCGTTGACTTCTGACGCGATACTTAAAAGCCATTTTCGCTGTTTTTGAGTGTTTCCTGGAAAATCCATCACTACATCTGTACCAACACTTAGTATATTTTGGACATGCTTTTTCACTAACGGTTTGAGCTGTGCTGAGAATTTTAGATAGTCATCAAATGATGCGATTTCATTCGGATATAAAGCTGAAAGCCATTCATCCTCGGATAACAGCACCGCATGTTTTTCCGCAGCCAATTGCTTCGATTTAGTTGATTTTCCTGCTCCCATCTTTCCACAGAAAAAGTATAGATCTCCCAGGTTTTTCATAGTTTATCCCCCTCTATAAACAACTGTACACACGTATTGGTTTTCAGTCTAACTGAATTCCGTAAATCTCTAATAGATTTTTTAATGCCGGTCGTTCATTGCCGCTTCTGCCAACAACATGAGTTGCTGTAATAAGTGAGTTTAAGACCGCTTCCTCAGTGGCTTCACCAGCGGCTCGAAATGCTAAATCGATATCTTCTTCATGAATAGCTGAAATTGAAAGGCAGGAAGACGTTTTATCATGAGGAATTTTATTTGCTGTTGAAAATCCAATGACGACTTCCCCGCTTCCTGTTGTAATAATAGATCCTGTACGTGATAAGCCCGTTACCGTTCGTTTTAAAATGCGATTGAGCTGTCTTTCCGTCACGGGTAAATCAGTAGCAAGAATAACGATTACAGAGCCTTTGTCTGGTATTTCTTCTAAAGAATGCATCGAGTTATAAAGCTGTGAGCCAACTGGCTGTCCGTTTATCGTTAAATCAGGTAATGAACCAAAATTAGTTAAGGTAAGGACACCGATTGTATATAGGCCATGAGTTAATTGGATTTGTCTAGATGACGTTCCGATTCCTCCTTTTAACGAATAGCAAACCATACCTCTACCTGCACCGACAGAGCCTTCTTCGACTGTTTCTGAAGTGGTCTCTAAAGCTTTGAGTACATGTTTTTTCGTCACTGTCTTTGAACGAATATCGTTTAAAATCATATCATTGCATTCACAGACAACAGGATTTATCGTTCCGGTTGTTCGTCCGATTTCTTCGTTCTGTTCTAACATATAATCAATGACCGCATCGGCTGCTGTCCCGATGCTTAGCGTGTTCGTTAAAACGATTGGAGATTCTAACGTTCCTAACTCATTTATTTGAATAGTTCCGATTGTTTTTCCGAATCCATTTATGACGTGACTTGATGCAATGAGCTTTTCGCGGAAAATGTTCCCTTGGTGAGGTAAGATTGCTGTTACTCCTGTTTGCTGTTCATCTTCGCTAATAGTCACATGCCCGACCGTAACGCCTTTAACATCCGTAATTGCGTTATATGCGCCGGTTTCTAATTTTCCAATCGTTACCCCGTAATCACGTAGCCTTTTTTGTTTCAAGCTCTCTCCCACCTCTGCTTCCTATTTGTTTTCATCAATCAGCTGGATTAATTATGGCTAACACCTGATGGTCCTTCCATTCTCCTCTGATTTTAAGATTTTTCGTTGCAAGACCTTCTTGATGAAATCCTGCTTTTTCCAATACGCGTATCGACCCAACGTTATGAGGCTGAACTTCAGCTTGAATGCGATGTAAATTTAATTCAGTAAACGCATAGGTAACAAATAGCTTTGCTGCTTGAGTCATATAGCCTTTGCCGTTGTAGTCTTCATCTAAAAAATAGCCGATAATGGCGCTTTGTGATGCTCCTCGCACGATTTTTCTTTTTTCTTACAGTCTAGGGTCCGCAGGCTCCATTTCAAGAGCAAGCGTTCCAAGGGCACATTCATGAATTCGCTCGATCGAATCTTTGTTTACAAAGCGCGTAATACCTTCGATACCTAAAGCAAACTCCAGTAGCGCATGCTTTTGCTTTTTACCGGTATTCCGCTGTTTTAAACGATTGAGATTTTCAGGCATTAAATAATCCATTCCGTAGATAATATGGAGGTATTTACGTCCTCTCACCTTGATAGCAGGCTGTAAAAGCTTGCCTTTCTCATTTCTTGCGATAAACGTTTCCGGCTTCACCACAAAGCCTTCGTGTCCTTCTTCCGTAATGGATTCCCACCACTCAATCGCTTTGTTCATTGATTTCTCGTCATGTACGACCATAAAGTCTGTTGAAATAAATAAATCCGATAATGAGCTAAACTCAGCGTTTCTTTCCATGTGCCACAGATGCGTTTTGTCAAAGAACGTTTCGCCGCTGTGAGCTAAGACGTGAAACGGGGCAATTTGAATGCCTTCTACTCCGTCAATGTTCCAGCAGTATTTTTGGAAAACTTCGTTGAAAATCTCAGCATTTTTAAGCTTTAGATTGACTTCAGATAGCCACGTTTCAATGCTTTGATTATGCTTTAAGGCTTTTTTCAGCTTTTCACTTAATTTTCTGCGGTCTAATAGTGCAACTTCCGCTACGTGCGCGTATTGAGAGCTAATTAACTCTTTTGCTTTTAAGTTCCACGGCAAAATTTCAGCGTCAAGCAGAACAAAGTCTGTGTTGTATTTAGAGAAATAATTAGAACGCATTAGGTCTTCATTTAAAGTCGATAAAATCTGTTCCTCTACGTCTTTTGCAAAAAAGGAGCGTCCTGTACGCGTATAAATGGTTCCTAGCGTTTCTCTGCCAACGTAATGAACAGCAGTTTCCTTATCTTTGAATAATAGCAGTACGCCGCGACTTCCCATGTGCTTTTTCTCGACGACCATTGTTTGAACGCCATTTGACTGATAGTAATCAAACGCTTCTTTTGGGTGCTCAAGATATCCTTCCAGTACTGGAGGCTTTGGTGTGGGGCTCATGGTTGGTGGAATATAAATAAGCTCTTCAATTGGAATCATGAAGTGAGAAACAGAATCAATTGCTGACTTGGCCGTTCCTTCAAGAACTTTAATATCTCCATACGTGTCAGTTAGTACCGAATAGCCGTTAAGAAAGCGTGCAATATTCGGTGGATCCAACCTTTTTTTCTGCCACTGTGTGAGTGGGTTGTCCTCCGTTCCAGAGTAGTTTTCTTTTGCTTTTACAGAAACAAACTGTTTTTCTGGATACTGAAAAGCCGTCAGCGAGCCGCCAAATACGGCCCCTTGATCAATGTTAACAGTATTGTTCACAACAAGCGGCTGAACTTTACAGTCATGTCCCCAAATGATGAGCTCTTTTGTGTGGTGATTTGTATACCAGTCTTTACGTATAGGCTTTCCGTTCTCATAAAATTCTTCAGAATCCCCGTATCGACAAAAGTCTGAGATGTGATAGGATTGCTTTCCGATATATTCATCCTTTATACCCGCATGCGTTACTACAGCTACGCGAACATCATTTTTTGTCAGAATATAATGAGACGGCGCTTCTAGCAAAAAGTCTTTTAGCTCACGTTTTAAGGCTTCCGCTTTTTTAGTTCCGTGTTCTTCCTCATAGCGAGTAAACTCATCCGCAACCTTTTCATCTCCGTGCGACAACGTGACATTTCTCCCGCCTAACCATCTTGCAATTTTCCAACCGTGGTTGCTGTCAATCATATACGCAAGATTAGCTTCTACATGCCGCTTGAAAAACAGCATGCTATCAAGAGAACGAGGCCCTCGACTCATCACGTCTCCAACGGATAGAAATTTACGTCCGTTTGGATGCGTGTAAAAGCCTTCTTCATTTGGCTCATAGCCAAGACGCTCAAGAAGCTGAATTAGCTCTTCATAGCACGCGTGAATATCACCGATTACGTCTATTCCTGTTCCAACGTCAAGTTCAAGCTTATTTTTGGTGCGAACGACTTCTAATTCACTGATATCTTCTTTTGTTAATACGTACTGTTGACGAAAGCCTTCTCGTTTAATAGAACGCTTGCTTTTAGCAAATACCTGCGCTTGCTGTTTGACTCGCTTTTTACCACGTGGGAATTCTCTGTTTTCATCACGTTCAAGCAACGTTTCAGTTGGTACATCAAGCAAAAGTGCAATGCACGGTATGTGGTTCTTTTTCGCTAAGTCGATATATCTCTTACGGTCGTCTTCATATAGATGCGTTGCGTCGACAATCGTTAATTTCCCCATTTTGGACCTAGTTTCAATGATGTATTCCATTGTTTCAAACGCTTTTTGGGAAATTGTTTGATATTCTTGCAACAACACGTCTGCCTCATCTTTTGGACGGCTTGTCCATTCAATAAAATCTGTATCTCCTACTAATAAGCGAAACTGATCAGAGCTCACCGTTTCAGAAGGTTTGACATAGCCTTTTTTTATCCAGGACTCTAGCAACGTTGTTTTGCCGCTATTTGAGGGCCCCATTAAAAGTACAATTCCTGCAGGAGGTAAAAATAATTTCTTCAATTGTCTCCCTCTTTTCGTTCAAACGTACACATTTGTGTCGGTGATCCGTACTCGTCATTTTCTTCTCCAATGCCTTCAATGGTTATGGAATAAGGAAAATCCTGCGTCCAAGCTTCACACCAGCTTGCAAACTCTCGTCTATTCCATTCAAAGCGGTGATCCGCGTGTCTCATTGTTTCATTCATTTGATAAACGGCATTGTATTCTTGATTTGGCGTTGTCACAATCAGTGATTTTGGTTGATAGAACGTAAAGATTGTGTTCATAATGCCAGGCAGTCGTTCTTCATTGATATGCTCAATGACTTCACACAAAATGATGACGTCTGCACCTTGAAGCTGTGCATCATAGTAAAACAACGATCCCCAAACAGAACGAGGCTGAATGAAGTTTGGTTTGGCAGCAGCTTTTTCAAATCGCTCCAATGCTTTTAGCTGTGCAGATTGTGAAGGCTCTACTGCTAAAATTTCACCTATGCCTGGAATGAATCCTAAACGAGTAGCTAGCTTTCCTTCACCCGAACCGAAGTCCACAACGGTTCCTTTAGCAGGAAGAGACTGTACTTTTTTAAGAATTGCCTGATAGCGTAGCTCGTTTAGCGGTGTTTTAGCTTGATCTGTATCATCGTTCTTCTGCTTTTTTTCAGTATTTGTTGCTACGTTCGCTTGTTTAACAAGGTCTTTAAAACGAAGCGACTGCTCGTAGATATAACTTTTCAAGGGGTGAGCATCTAGCCAGCCTTCGCCGTAGCGCTCTATTTTTTCAATTTCTCGCTCATCCAAAAAGTAGTGCTTAAAGTTATCCAAGACTGGAATTAAAATGAACAAATGCTGAAGGGCTTGTTGGACTGTAACTATTCCTTTTAACGTTACGTAACGAGCCGTGCTTCGTGTTTTTAAATCAAACGTATAATCAATGTCTCTTCGCTCTATTTCAACAGTATAGCCCATCGGTTCAAAAAGCTCTTGGATTCGTTGATCTGGTAAATGTGAGGCAATAGGACCGAAGCTAACTTCAAGATCAAAAGCATGATGTACCCACTCGCTATATTCTTCTTTCGGCTTTCCGTTTAAAGCTGTCCCAAGTGCTTTGCGTATGTAGGAACAAAACAAGCTGCTGACCGCAAATTCACGATCGTTGATATAGTGGGTAATATCAAAATGATTGGATCCACTTTTTACAAGTTCAATAGGATCCACATCAACGTAAATAATAAACTCCGCTTCATAGGCTTCAAAAGTTGTAAAAGCTAACCTGACATTCTGTCCTTTTTCCATTCGTTCATAAGGATTGGAAGGGTTTTTTGCAATTAACCGCGATACGTTTTCTGCACCTTCTCCTTTTACTTTCATACTGAGCTGCATACGTTCACCTTCTTTTTAGATAGTACTTTACTCTTCACTCTATAAAGCACCAGAATATAAACAGAAACCAGAACCTAGTTTCTTTAACTAATTATACCTTTTACGCTATTTATTAGGAACTATTAATGAGATAGAAAAAGCTACCAATCTTCATGATTAGTAGCTTTAGAGAATAAAGGTTTAAGATTTTGAAAGAAAATCATTTAAATAGTTTATAACTTCATCTCGATTTCCAGATACTTTTTGATCACGCAACTCATCAAACTTCACTTTTTCAGTCGCTTTTGTTAGGATGGTTTGCTCATGCTCTTTTGGAATGACCACAACGCCGTCAGCGTCACCAACAATGATATCGCCTGGATGAACAGTGGTTCCGCCACATGAAATAGGGACGTTTAGCTCACCTTGCCCTGATTTCCCGCTTGCTGCTACGGCTGTTCCTTTGCAGAAAACAGGAAAGTTTAGCTTCTTTACGCCGACGACATCACGAATGACCCCGTCCACGACGATTCCATTAATACCCAATGTTTGCGCTAATCCAACGATGAAGTCTCCAGCGATTGCTCGATACGTATCTCCTTTTGCATCTACTACTAATACATCACCTGGCTTCGCTTCTTTAATGGCTTTTAAAAATACTAAGTTGTCACCTACAGGCATTTTAACGGTAAAGGCTCTTCCGACAACTTTGTATTCTTCTTTTAATGGCTTGATGGATGAATTAAGATTGTTTAACCCTGCCATTGCGTCTGATATACACGTAGTTGGAATTGTTTTAAATGAATTAATAATACTCATTTTGACCGCTCCTTTTAGTTAACGTTAGGCTAAACGAATTGGAAGCTCCTTTAGACCTCGAATAATAAAGCTTTGTCGCCATTCTAAATCAGACAAATTAGCAACAAGGCCTATGTTTGGGAATTCTTCAAGCAGCACGCGAATCGCAATTTCACCTTCTAATCGGGCTAGTGGCGCACCTAAGCAATAATGAATGCCTTTCCCAAACGCTAAATGAGGGTTTTTCTCTCGTGTAATGTCAAGTTTCTCTGGATGTGAAAATACTTCTGGGTCTCGTCCTGTTGAGGCCAATGACACGATAACGTGATCCCCTTTTTGAACTTGCTGTCCCATAAAGGTACAGGATTCGCGCGCCCAGCGGTCCGTGCTGAATTCGACTGGACCATTGTATCGTAAAAATTCGTCAATGGCTTTTGAAATTAAGGAAGGGTCATTTTTTAATAAAGCAAGCTGGTCTGGATGGGTAAGAAGTGCAAGCAATCCGTTTGAAATGAGATTGACAGTCGTTTCATGACCAGCAACGATAAGCAGCATGACAACACCATACAGCTCAGTCGCAGTAAGCTTATCTCCGTCTTCTTCTGCCTGAATTAAATGAGATAGTAGATCATTTTGTGGTGATTGTCGTCTATTGTGAATGAGTTTTTCTAAGTACATCATAAACTCCATCAATACTTCGTCATACTGAGAAGCTTCGTTAATATCGACCAATACGTTTGACCAGCGCTGGAAATCAAGCTGATCTTCTTGTGGAACACCGAGGAGTTCACAAATCACAATAATAGGAATTGGAAATGCGTATGCTTCAATAAAATCAACTGTCTCATGTTCTTTCATTTTTTCAGCTTGCTTACGCGCAATTTCTTCAATGCGTCCGCTTAAGCTCATAATTTTTTTAGGAGTAAAGCCACTTTGGACAAGGCTGCGGAGACGACGATGATTGGGTGGGTCTGCAAAAAGCATCGTTTGAGAAATCGGCGGTACGTTTTCATCCGTCATTTCGCCAGGAAATACGGTGCGCATATCTTTGATGAAGCGCTCATCTTTTAGCACAGCTTCGGCAGCTTCATATGTAAAAGCCATCCAAGAATCAGGAGCTTCTGTATAAAGCTTTACCTTTGCAAACGGTTCATGCGGACGAATTTGTTCATAGTATTCGTAAGGGTTTTGGTGGAACTTCTGTGAAAATAAATCAAGTGACTTAATATTCATATGGTATCCTCTCCTGTTATCTACTTTTCGAACGAAAAAGCCAGGTCTCACATAAAAACAGGAATCGCTTTCATCAATCTGGATGGCCTATCTGTTGATTCCTTCTTTCATTGTATGCGCATTGATTTGGAACATCAAGGAAAGTGATGTTTCATATATAAAGTTTACATAATAAAATTAAAGTGAAGTATATACTCACCAAATAAAAAAAGACGAGCCATGAATATACTCGCCTTTCAACATACAAAGCTAGCAATTGATTCTAAATGCACTTTTAAGTTCCTTTGCAATTTCATTCATACAATCTTCTGCTTGCGGATAATCTCCAATCTTATCTATAAAAGCGTGGTCCATTCCTTTATACTGAATCATTTTTGTTTTAACCCCAGATCGTGCAAGCTTTCTAGCATACGCTTCGGCTTGTAAGCGGAGATAGTCATATTCAGCATTAATAATAAGAGTTTCTGGAAGACCATTTAAATCATCGGCTAATAAAGGAGATACGCGTATATCAGTAACATCCGCTCCCTGTAGATACAGCTTATTGAGCATTGAGCTAGAGCCAGCTAATGCTAGAATAACTCCTTTAATTAGCTCATGATGATGAAAAACTTCATATTCATTTATGTCCCATCTATGATCTTCTGTATCAATTCGCCCAGGATTCACAACAGGATAAATAAGCGCTTGATACTTTATTCGATTTGTTCCTTGCTGGGAATCAAGTAAACTGCAAACTGCAGCTAAGTTGCCACCGGCGCTATCACCACAAACTGCTAGTTGCTCTTTATTTATTCCGAGTTTTTCAGCATTTTCATACACCCATTTCACCGCAGTTAGACAATCCTCTAAGCCAGCGGGAAATGGATGTTCAGGAGCTAAACGGTAATCGACAGAAACAACCGCTGCGTGCGCTTTTTCAGCTAGTGCTTTACAAGGGTTTTCAACCGTTTTTAAGCTTCCTCCAATAAACCCTCCTCCGTGAAAAAACACGACTGCTGGTAAGAGCTCATTTGATATAGGACGATAGATGCGTGCAGGAATATCATGCTCTTTGCTCGGAATGCTGAGTAACTCTGTTGTAATTTCTGTAGTTGTAACGTCTCTATTAAGCCAGCCCATGCTAGCGCGAATGGCTGCAATTGAAACATTCGCAGGTTCTGTTTGTTCTTCCTCTGAATGATTTGTATAACTGCTGATTACTTTTAAAACACGTGGATCTAAATCTCCAGCTATATGTAAATCTGGTATATGTTTAATTACGCTACGTATGCCCTCGACTTCTTTTGTTTCCGCTGATGTTTCCAAGATACCGAGAAGCTTGTCATACTCTTTTGGTTGAAGCATCACTAACCACCACATCCGTTTTTATGTCTTACTAGTATTCTAGCAAGATACAATTTTTTGTAATCGCTTTCTTTTTGTTTTTTTAGTTATAGCCAGTCTTTGCCGTACTTACGAATGAATGCAATATCTTCTTGATAATGATTAAAGTGACCGTAATCAATCATTTGTTGAAAAACAGCATCACCTTCTTTCTTATACACAATAACTGAATCAATAGAAACTTCATGAGTAGTAACATCCAGGCTGCACATAATAGGCATTGTTTGGTTAGCGTTTATGTATAGTGTGCCTAATACGATAGATCCCTTTAAATCTGATGTAAAGTTATCCGTGGCAGCAGGCGTAACCCATGTCTCATCTTGGTGTTCGTTCTCTTCTTCATCTAGGGCCCACTGCCAGATTTTATAGTCCTTTAAATCGTCAATTGTTAATTCATCAATCGGTTTACTATTCATTTTTTATCACCCCACTTTATAGTTTAAAGTAATTATAAAGATTAAGCTCTTCTCATTTTATAGAAAGGAGCTGTTTTATGTAAAAAAGCTTTAAGAATAAATGGTTTCCCACTCGCTTAAATACATTCGTCCGACGATATTAGTGGGGTTTGGAATTTTGCAGATAAACTCTAGGCTATTTCCATCGGGGTCATAAAAATGAATCTTTGCATGGGCTATGCCATCATGGGCCATTACAAACGGTTCATGAGGCATAAAGCCAAATGCTTCTCTGGGAGCTATCTGCCTTTCTTTTAACCATGATACTGATGACCTCAAACTTTCCAACGTTACGTGAAAAGCAACGTGGCGGATAGAAGGATGGTAGTCTAATTCTACTTGTTGCGTTTCCCATAAACCAAGCCAACTTTCTCCTTTCTTTAACCAAAAAAAAGCTAGATGATGATCATGAATATGAGAAAGTTCTAATCCTAACTTCTTATAAAATGCAATCGAACGTTTTAAGTCTTTTACAGGTAAATGCGCTTCATATAAACCTTTAATCAATTCATACACCTCTTTCTATAAGTATCATCATAGCGAAAACCTTAATCAATGACATCAGATGATAGATGGAGGTGTTCTACAACTTTAGATGTAGAATGCTTTTGAAGCTACTCAACCATTTTTGTATTAACATAGCCGAGTAATACCAAGTATCCAATAATTAAAATGGGAAAAAGTATTTGAACATCTGGGTGAGAAATAAAAGCGCCTCCCAACATCATCATGCCCATAATGAAGTTATAAGCCCCTACGAGCCTTGCAAGTTTATCTTTATCTCGTACACGCTGCTGGTTATAGCCTGATAGCAGCCAAGTTTGTTTTTTGACACCAATGAAATAAGCTAAAACAAATAAAATAGCAGCGATAATAAGAAAGTGTTGATTCATTGCAATCTCTCCCTCTATAAGTTATCTTCTTTTCGCGATAGCAGGAACAATATAAAAAGCAAAGCGAAGCAAAACAAAACGTCATGATGAGGTAATTTAGGTTGAATAACTGAACGTTTAGTTTAAGATAAGGTTAAAAACTAATAAATAGATAAGCAAAAATAAATTGGCGATAGAAAAAGTCTGAAAGGAATACTTTTTAATATTTTCGTTTACTCGTTCATCGTACTCAAGTTCTTCGCTAGCCTCTTTCTTTTTAACTCGTAGCCACTTACCGCCCGCTACACTAACTACTAATGCAGCTAACGTTCCTACTTGTATGTGACCAGTTAGAACATATCCCAGGCTAAAACTTACAACGATACTTATAAATAATGTTGAAAAGTTAAATGCCATCTGTTCTTTTCCCTCCTTTTTAAATTAATTCTCTATCCAAAATAATTCATCCAAGGGGCACTCTAAATGTTTGCTAATTAATAGACAAACTCGAATCGACGGATTATATTTATTAGCTTCGATTAGGTTCATTGTCTGCCTAGTAACACCGACTAACTTTGCTAATTCGCTCTGTGTTAGCTTCTCTCTTTCTAAGCGAACAATTTTCACTTTGTTTCTAATGTTTACTTCTTTCAACTGTGTGCACCCTCCTTGGAATTCCATATTTATACTGTAACATATATACGACATTTTAAAAATATATGTTACAGATGTTTTACTGTTTATTAACTATTAGTTCATCTAATGCTTTCACAACAAAAAGATCCTCGCATCATTGCGAGGATTTCTCCTATACTGCGTTAACGAGCTCGGGGTTTCTCTGTTCTTTCTTTTTACCTTTTTTATCATTTGAAAGTGTAAACATTGAAATGATTGTAAACGTGATAGCGATTAATCCTAATAGCAAGTAAGCGCTTTTAAAACCGACCGTATCGTACATGCTCCCTGCAATTGCAGAAAGGAAAATAGCGCCTAGCTGCTTTGAGAATTGGAAGCCAATTAAATAAATCGTTGCGGATAAGCGGATGTCAAAGTTTGCTGTAATGTATTTAAAGATAGCGACCAGTAAAACAGGTACTTCTATTGCATGCAGAAGCTTTAACGCACTAATCATAATTGGGCCGTCCGCAAAGCTCGAACCCAAAATGCGAAACGACATGATTACACCTGCATAGATTAAAGCATTCTTTGCACCGATTTTACGAATGAAGAACGGCGCCAGCAGCATAACCACTGCTTCCATGATGATTTGAGTTGTGTAAAGGTTTCCAAAAACGCGTGTACCTTCTGCTTCGGTGCTAAAGAAATGCGTAAAGTAAATCGCAAACTGTTGGTCAAAAACTTCGTAAATGCACGTTACCCCAACAACGTAAAGAGTTAACCACCAGAACTTTCTATTTTTAAAGATAGCTAATACCGATTCTTTTGATGTTGCTTCTGCTTTTTGTTTTTCAATTTCTTCGGTCGTTGTTCCTAAATTCGTTTGCTTTGTTTTCGCAAACGAGAATAGAATCCCTAACACTACCGCTACAACTGAGCTAATGATAAAAATTAAGTTAGGGTTTGTTGCGAAAAATGCTCCTGTTAAATATGTGCCCGTAGCTGCTCCGATGCAACCAAACATACGAACTTGCCCGTACTCGAACGAGTTTACTTGACTAACTTTTTCGATGTAAGCTTCAATTGTTCCAGATCCACCGTTAAAACAAGCTCCAAGGTAAGCGCCTCCAACGACTGCTCCAAGAATGATGTTCGTTTTTAAGAGATACGGAAATAAGTAGATAAAGAATGGTGCGATAAATACCAATAAAATAATAAAACACCATAGTAAGTTTTTACGTAAACCTAGCTTGTCTGAAATAATTCCGAAAAACGGCTGTAAGCAAAGTGCTGAAATGGCCATTGCTGAAAAGATAATCCCTACTTCAGTCGAACTTAATCCCCCAACGTTTTGTAGCCAAATTGATAAAAATGGTGTACATGCTGCCCAAATAAAGAAGTAAAGGGCAAAAAACAAGCCAAAAATCCAATAATCCTTGTTTAGTAAGGTTCTCATGCGTAACTTCATCCCCTATTATGTAATTTTATTTACTTATTTTCACTAAATTTTAGTAAAAAGTTAATATATATAACTTATCAAAGAAAGCGTTATCTTTCAAGAGTTTTTAGAAAATTTCAATATATTTATACAAAGGTTTTCTTTTTAAGAAAAACCGCAAACTCATTAAAAGTCTGCGGTTTAGTTAATTTATTTACTGAAATTTTACTTTAGCGTAGATAGCCACCGTTATTAAGATCAAATGTAGATCCTGTATAATGCTTGGCTTTATCTGATAACAAAAATAGTACCGTATCAGCTACGTCACGAGGGGTAACGGGTGTTTTAATTAGTTGATGTTCTAAATACTCTTGTTTGCGCCACGTTGGAATGTTATCCATCATAGATGTATCAACCATTGTTGGAGCCACAGAATTGACTCGTATATACGGTGAAAAATTCATAGCACAACTTTTTGTTAACCCAAGTATAGCAGCTTTAGATAAACCATATAGAGCATCGGAACTTCCTTCTAATGCTGAAACTGAAGACATATTGACAATTGTGCCATATGCATCTTTTTCGATGAGGTATTTTCCGAAAAACTGAGAAAAATAAACTGCGCCTTTTACATTAACATCTATTACTTTGTTAATGTCTTCTTCTGAATATGTAAGTGAATTTTGTGCTAAGTAAATCCCAGCATTATTAACTAAAGCATTGACTCCTGGAGATGTAGCTTTAATTTGTTTAAAGAAGTCCTTTACACTATCATAATCTGCAACATCAACTGTATATGTAGAAAGTTTATTAGTTGAATTTATTAGTTGAATATGAAGCTTTTAGTTCATTTAATGAATCTTCGCTGATATCACAAGCAACAACATGAGCTCTTTCACTTAAACATGATGTGACAATTTCTTTTCCTATCCCAGCTCCTGCCCCCGTTACAATTACATGTACTTTTGACAACATTAAACCGACACTCCTTTTTAATAAAATATCATTCTCAAATTCTACCAGATTATGTTCATTCTTCAACAACCGTAATAGGAAAAATATAGTTTTTAAATCTGAAACTTTCGAAAAGTAATTTCGTAGTACAAGTAGAGGTGAATTAAGTATGGATACTTTTTGGGGGATTTTGATCGTTCTAGCATTACTTGCGCTGTCTCTTGGAATAGCAGCTTGGGGAGTTCTTAGGATTATGAAATTAACAAAAAATAAGTAAAGAGCTCCACACCTAAGTGTAGAGCTCTTTACTTATTGATAGTCTTTAAAGAATTTCAACGATTCATCGATGATGATTTGCTGATCGTTATCTAATGTCGCCACGTGGTAGCTATTTTCAAGCGTTATAGCTTTCTTCTCAGCTGAGCTGATGTTTTCAGCTATGTATGTGCTATTTAGCGGTGGAACAACGTGATCTTCTGTGGATACAAAAATCAGGGTCGGGCAAGTAATTTTGGGTAAATCATTTTTAACAATTCCAAGCAGCTTATATAGTTCTTTAAGTGACGCGACAGGCGTTTTGTCATAACCGATTTCATCTGCGTTTTCTTTTTTAACATCAGATCCAGCTGAATCAAGAAAACGAGTATGAGGATCTGCTTCGAATGCCTGTGGATTTAAAGCAGGAATGTCAATAGCTGCGTTTATTGATACAATTCCTTTAATTTCGGGATGATTTTCTGCCATATAAAGCGTCAGTGTGCCTCCCATTGATAAACCGACCACAAAGATGGTATGGCAGCGCTCTTTTAACCATGCATAGCCTTCTTCTACCGATTGAATCCACTCTTGATAAGTTGACGTTTCCATATCTTCGTAGTGCGTGCCGTGTCCTTTTAAACGGGGACCACAAACCGTATAGCCAGCTTTATGGTAAGCTTCCCCCAAAGGCCTCATACTGTGTGTAGTACCTGTAAAACCGTGCGATACTAAAATACCAATTTCGTTTCCTTCAAAGTAAAACGGCTCTGCGCCTTCTATTATTGGATATTTTGTCATAAAAATCCCTCCCGCTTTTAGTTTACCAAAAACCATTTGTAAATCGTTACATTTTTGCATTGAAAAAGGAAGCATTTCTGCTTCCTTTACGTTATACCATCACTTTACACATGTTGTTTGTAAATTCAATCGGATCTTCAAGCGGTAAACCTTCAATAAGAAGAGCTTGGTTGTAGAGAAGATTTGTGTAAAGCTCTGCTTTTTCTTTATCCTGCTCAAACGCTATTTTTAACGCTTGGAACACGCTGTGACTTGGATTGATTTCTAAAATCTTGTCCGCTTGTACCTGCTGGTTATTTGGCATTGCTTTTAAGATTTTTTCCATCTCGATTGTTACGTCACCTTCGGTTGATAAGCAAACAGGATGAGTTTTTAGACGTTTAGATAATCGAACATCTTTCACTTTTGTTGCTAACATTTCTTTCATATACGTAAGAAGCTCTTTGCTGTCAGCTTCTTCTTCTTTTGCGCTTTCTTTTTCATCTGCTTCAATTCCTAAGTCACCGCTTGAAACAGATTTAAATTCTTTATCTTCATAAGACATCAGCATCTTAATCGCAAATTCATCCACTTCATCGGTAAAGTAAAGAATCTCATAGCCTTTATCAAGAACCATCTCTGTTTGTGGCATTTTTGAGATGCGGTCATACGATTCACCAGATGCGTAGTAAATATACTTTTGGTCTTCAGGCATACGTTCAATATATTCTTTAAGCGTTACAAGCGTTTGCTCTTTTGATGAATAGAACAATAGTAAATCTTTTAGCGTATCTTTATTTGCACCAAAGTCGCTGTACACGCCGTATTTTAGCTGGCGACCAAATGTACCAAAGAACGTTTCATACTTTTCACGATCATCTTTTAAAAGGGATTTCAACTGACTCGTAATCTTATTTTTAATGTTTTTCGCAATCAGTTTTAGCTGACGATCATGCTGCAGCATTTCACGTGAAATGTTGAGCGATAAGTCTTCTGAATCAACAAGACCCTTCACAAAGCTGTAGTAGTCTGGAAGAAGGTCCGCGCATTTGTTCATGATTAATACGCCGCTTGAATAAAGTTCTAGGCCTTTTTCATATTCAGGAGAATAGTAATCAAACGGCATTGTTTCTGGAATATATAAGATAGCGTTGTAGCGCACCATTCCATCCACGCTAATGTGAATGTGCTTCAGCGGTTTGTCAAAACCATAGCGCTTTTCTTGATAAAACGCGTCGTAATCCTCATCTGTTAGCTCACTTTTATTTTTACGCCAAATTGGCACCATGCTGTTAATGACTTGTTCTTCCGTTACCTGTTCAAACTCAGAATCGCTGCCTTCTTTTGGTTTGCTCTCAGTAACGTCCATTTTAATTGGGTAGCGAATAAAGTCTGAATACTTTTTAACAATAGCTTTTAAGCGATACTCTTCTAAATACTCATCATACTGATCTTCTTCCGTATTTTCTTTAATCTTTAAGACGATTTCTGTACCAACTTCGGCTTTTTTACAAGGCTCAATCGTATAGCCGTCTGCTCCTTTTGAATTCCAGCGGTAAGCAGTATCGCTTCCAAGTGCTTTTGACGTCACGGTTACTTCATCAGCAACCATAAATGCTGAGTAAAAACCAACGCCAAATTGACCGATAATATCGTGTCCATCTTTTGCTTCATTTTCAGCTTTAAACGCCAAAGAGCCGCTTTTCGCAATTGTGCCAAGGTTGTTTTCCAACTCTTCCTGCGTCATGCCAATACCTGTATCTTTAATGGTAAGCGTACGTTTTTCTTTATCTGCCGTTACTTTAATAAAGTAGCGATCTTTTTCAAATGATAGTGAGTCATCTGTTAACGCTTTGTAATAGATTTTATCAATCGCATCACTTGCGTTTGAAATGAGCTCGCGTAAGAAAATTTCTTTTTGAGAATAAATCGAATGAATCATCATGTCGAGCAGTCGTTTTGATTCAGCTTTAAATTCTTTCTTTGTCATAAAAAATCTCCTTCCCGTTGCATGAATATGTAGATGATTAGCACTCTTTTGTCCGGAGTGCTAATCACTATTTAATTATCATATTTTTGATAAATATGTCAATAGATTTTATTGAAAAGAACACCGTAGTTTAAATAAGGATTCTATTATGTAATCTGATATTTCCAATAACATCAAAAACAGCATTTAGGCGTCTAAATGCTGTTTTTGATGTTAAATTGCTTGCTTAATTTGTAAGTTGCGCTCGAGCTTTTTCTTCACGCGCTGCAGGGCATTATCAATTGACTTTACATGCGTCTGTAGCTCGTTAGAAATCTCTAAATAAGATTTCCCCTCTAAGTGAAGGTTTAGTACATTTCGTTCTAATTCGCTTAATAATTCAGAAATTTTCATCTGCATATCAAGTGATTTTTCACGGTTAATCAGCATCATTTCAGGGTTTGTACGATTTTCTTCTGATAGTAAATCTAAAAGTGTATAGTTTGATTCATCATCCGAAAGCGGCTTGTCCAACGACACGGATGAGTTAAGCGGTCCGTGTTTTTGACGAGTCGCTGTTTTAATAGCTGTTAAGATCTGCCTTGTGATGCAGAGCTCTGCAAAACTTCGGAATGAACTCGTTTTATCTTCTTTAAAATCACGAATGGCTTTATATAAGCCAATCATGCCTTCTTGAATAAGGTCTTCTCGCTCAGCACCAATGAGAAAATAAGGACGTGCTTTTGCTCGTACAAAATTACGATAGCGATTAATCAAGTGATTGAGCGACTCATCATCGCCTGTGTGTGCTAATTCGACTAGTGTCATGTCTTCTAGTATTTCGTAGTTTCTCATCATCTTTAACTCAATGTGAATACTCATTTATATCCCCCCGTTGACCTCTATTGAATGTTGATGTAGATTGCTATTTTCTGCTTTTCTTTCAAGGGTCCATAATGGCAAAGTGACATAAAACGTAGTGTCCGTTTATTAGAATGAATACTGTTTAGTTTGAAAACCCAATGCACACATCAATTAACGGTGACGTCAAACTTATTCCCTTGAATGCCTCTCCCTGGATATTAGTATACAGACTCTTTTTTGAAAACGTTGTCGAAATGTGAAAGTGTTTACAAAAAATTCTAATATATTTATCTGAAAATTTAAACTTTTATTAGCGAGCTCTGTCGAATCGCCTTATGTAGCTAAAAAACGACTGCTTATAAAGGATTGTTTTGAACCCATCGACAAAAGAGGTTACAGGCATCCCCAGCGTTTTTAACATTCCCTAAAAAAATGCCGAATGTTTCATGAATGTTTCCTTTTTTCTTCATTTCGTCCGACAGTAAATCAGTCCCTTGAAAAAACACATCCATTGTTCCATTTTTTCGTTCCAAAGCAATGCCTTCTAAATACGCTGTGTTCTCGTCTTGCCAGCTGTCTACGTGCAAGTGATTACCCGTGTAGTTTTCATGATTAAAGTAAAAAAGGTTCATCATACATTCTCCTAATCTTCGAAAAAACCAATTTTACACTAGATCGTAAAATTGGTTTTTTATGTTACAAAAAAGTATTAGTTTAAAATCCAATATTCGCTTCATCGTTATTTGACCAAGCATTACGCTGGCCTTTTTTATTATCTGCCTTTAATTCGTTACAAATATCGATGATGTTGACATTATCTTCATAATGTTTTTGAAGAGCAATGCTGTTATACAGCTCATTAAGCTGCGCATATGAAAATTCATTGGTAGCAGAAACAAGCTCTTTAATTTCTTCTGCCGTCAAAAGATCCCTGCTGTTTTTCTTCACAAGATACTGTTCGCGAAGTCTCGGTGTTGGAAGCTTAATTTCATAAGCGCGGTCAAATCGCCCGGAGCGGTTAATAAGCGCGGGATCAATACGTTCTGGATAATTGGTTGTGCCGATTAAGTAAATCCCCTCTTTAGATGTCGCGCCATCAAGAGTATTTAAAAAGACAGAGCGAATTCCTTGAGGCATAGAGTCAATATCTTCAATAACGAGCACCATCGGACTCATTTTTGCAACGGAAGAAAATACTTCTTGAATCGAATAACTGGACGTATACTCAGTAATTTGCCAATAGGCAACGGGAGCTTCAATACTCGTTGCAATCGATTTGACAAGCGTTGTTTTACCGTTTCCAGGCTTTCCATACAATAAGATTCCACGTTTATATGGAATTTGATACGTATGAAAAAACTCTCCGCCGTTTGTGAAAAATTCGTCAATAGAACGATAGATTTGATTTTTGAGCTTATCTTCTAAAAAAACTTCGTCCCGCTTAACAAGCGTTGTAATCTTCTCTTTATGATTTTCAACACCATCTTCTGTATCAATAAAAATGGTCACGTAATCTTTAATATAGTCCCGCTTACGTTTTAACACATAGTCTAAAAAGGATGATAAGCTTTCTTCACTTGATGCCAAAATGTAGTCATACTGAGTCAATTCGTTCTTTTGAAAAGCAGGCATACGCACAAGCGCTAGGTTATGCTTTTCATAATAATAAAGGTGATTGTAGAGCGATGGTTTTAAAATAAGCTCCATTTCTTTGTCTGTATGATTGGAAGAAATAATCCCCATTTCTAAGCAGTCAAAAACGGAAGCGAGTTCCGTAACACTTTCAGGGTGAAGCTCTAGATCTTCTTCAAGTACTTCCCAAATCTCATTAGACGTATCGCTATCAACATATAGTTGGAAATCGTGACCTGTCTTTGTTTTTAAATACTCTTTAATCTTCTGAACAGGAAAAGCGTAGCTGTAGTACTCAGGCGCTTCATCGATTGTCTTAGCTGAAAATTGAACTAAAGCTTGTTTCGTTTTTGTCATGTAGTGTCTCCTTCAGGTTTAATATGTCTAATTATACAACATTTTACATACTTTGACTTCTTTTATGTACATAACGTTAGAACATTTGAAAGAAATAACAGAACAACTATGCGACAGTAAAAACGAAGAAAAAGAGCATTGAAATGGACCATTCTTGAACTAAGTGATTATCAAAAAGACCAGAACCAATCAGATTCTAGTCTTGAAGAGCTTGGGATGGATGAGTTGATTTTATTGAAGGGCATTTATGCGTTAACTAGGCAAGGAGTTACGCCTAGTCGCAAGCGTTTGGTTGAGTTTGCTGAAGCATCCCACACGCCTCTTTCTGAGCAGCAGGTGCGCTATCGTTTAGAGATGTTAGAAGAAAAAGGATTAGTGATGAAGCAAAAAGGACGTGGTGGCACAAAATTAACTCGAAAAGGTTATGTAGCGGCTGAAAAGCTTGAGTTATCGCTCTCCTAGCACGGAGTTAATGCGCTGCTTCTGGATTTCTGTGTACATCGTTTTTAATTCGAGCATAGAAAGCTCATATAAATGTCGACCATCTTTTGCCTTATAGCATCCGTAATTAATGAGCTGGTGTAGTACTCGTTCACGCTGGGTTTCTAGGTGTTGTTCATAGGATTGCATGACCGCTTCCCCTTTCGTTGCTTGTTTTTTCTTTATTGTCATTATCTTATATTTGTAAGCACTCTCTATCTTTACCCGATGTTTGCGATTAAAAACATGAAATAAAAAAGATTGAATAGGTATAGAATAGGTATAGAATAGGTAGAATTCGTGAAAAAAAGATGAAATGCTCTGGAGTGATGTAATGAAAGAACATCTACGCTTAGCTTGGTTCGCTTCGTGGTTTGCTTTTATTGGGCAAGTCCTTGTCTTTTTATGTGTTGCGCTGTTTACAGGAGAATGGCGCTACCTCTTGTGGAGCTTTCTCATTAGCATGACGGCCGGGTTAACGGGAATAGTGGTAACAAAAAATGCTGCGGAGAAACGTGAGGGTAAAAAAGAACGCTAAACAAGCATCCGACATACTCCTTCAGATGCTTGTTTTTGTTTTAGATTAAAAGAGTCCTATTATTAAATAAACAGCAGTTCCCCATATAAATAAAGCACTATTTCTTAATTTGCTAAAGCAAAATGTTCTAATTAATCCTGGCTACATTTATGAAACAAGGGATCTATATCATATTGGTCTGTCGTATGCGTACGCGTCATTAGAGGAATTAGAAAAGGGGTTAAATGTTTTATTTGAAGTGTGTAGCGAATATTAAAAACGAAGCAAGAGATATTTTATCGAGATTGGGATAAAGGCAGAATAAAGCAGAGTACAAAGGAGTTACTTTTGTTCATTCTGCCTTTAACTTAGAATCTTAATTCTATTTATACTACCAATTTACTATTCCACCTACTTTTATATGTAATTTTATGTTAAAATAATGGTTATATTTTCATTTTTAACGGAGGATTGTTTTATATGAGTACGTACAACATTGGTGATATTATATTTCAACTCGTGACTTTTGGACTTATCGTCTTGTTTATTGCACTTCTAGTATTTTTGTTTCGTTCATTTTTAAAGAGCAGAAAACAGCTTAATCGAATAGAACAACAAGTGAAAGAGATTACTGAGAAATTGAATAAAGACAAACAATAATAATAAAACCCCTCCTATTTCCAAAGACAATAAGAGGGGTTTTACAGTGCTTTATTTAGAAGCAAAAATTTGTTTTTGATCCCACTTTCCATATTTGTAATAAACAAATGCGATAATGCTGCTTATTACAAAACTTGTACCCATGCCAAGTCCGATACCTGTTTCACCTAGCCACTTAGCGAATAAATACGTGAGCGGATAACGTAGCACCCAAAATGAAATAATGTTTAACACAAGAATTGCAAACATCGCTCCTGACGCTCTTACAACTCCGTTTAAAATAAAGTTAATGCCAAGGAACGGATAAAAGAAAGCGACGACTTTTAAATAATGTGTACCAAACGCCACGGCTCCTTCGTCTTGAATAAATAGACGAGTCGCCCACTCTGCTAAGAAAAAGATAACCACAGCTACAAGCATCATTATTGCAAAGTTATATACAACTCCATATAGGCCTATTTGATTCACACGACTCCACTTCCCTGCACCGATGTTTTGCCCTGCCATACTGCTCACAGACGTTCCAAGCGCCATCGCTGGAAGCATAAGAATGCTATCTAAGCGTTGAGCTGCGCCAAATCCAGCAACTGCGTCGTTACCAAAAGATGTAACAACGCTCATGATTGCCATAACGCCGGCTGAAATAACGGTCATTTGTAGACCGGATGGAATACCTAATTTAAAGATAAGAGCCGTTTCTTCTCCCTTGGGTAAAGTAGGAATTGAAAACGGTACAAGCTGCTTTTTAAGAATATACATGAGACCATAAATGAACGCAAAGCCTTGAGATAAAATGGTTGCATACGCAGCTCCTGCAATGCCTAAATCAAACGTCCAGATAAAGATTGGATCAAGCACAGCATTTAAAATAACCGAGATAAACACAAATCGCAGCGGGGTTTTACTATCTCCTACTGCTCGTAGTACAGTACCGATAAAGTTGTACCCGAACAAAAATAAAATTCCGACAAAGTTAATTTGTAAGTATGTTGTAGCGTGGACAAGCATTGTTTCAGGAGTGCCCAGTAACTTCAAGATTGTCTCTGAGTTTAAAAAGCCAATGACGCCAAGTAAGATTGCTAAAGCCGATAATATCACAACAAACGCATTTAAATAACGAGATAGCCCTTCTTTATCATCGTTTCCTTTTTGCTGAGATAAAATTGTTAAGCTGGCATTATTAATTCCAATAATAAATGATAAGATCGTAAAAATAACGGTACCTGAAACCGCAATGGCTCCTAAAGCATCAGACCCTAATAAATTACCGACCCATAGACTATCAATGAACTGATAAGATACCTGAAGCAAATTCGTTAATAGCACTGGCGTTGAAAAGAAAATGAGCTGCTTTAAGATTGAGCCCTCAGTAAAATTGTATTGCTTCATATAACTAAAACTCCTTTAGTGACTATAATAACTCCTATTCTTTTCTTTGCTTGTTCCATAGATTTTGCCTAAGAAAACGCGTCTGGCAACTAAAAAAGAATTAAAAATCATATGGGCACAAAAACTGATTAGTAAACTAACGACTCCAATGATAAGCGGATGCAAACTAATATTTTCGCGCAAAATAATTTGAATTGGAACGTGTAAAAACATAATCGTTAAAGATGCTTGTCCAAATTTCTCAAACACTGCGCCCAATATACTACTTTGAATAAGTTTACTGCCTTGTATCAATAGCAAAACAATAGCTATTGGCAATAAAAGATCAAGACCAAAATGATTATACATATTTACTTTTAAATCCAGCTCGTAGTTTAACAGCCTGCTGTAATCTAATAAAATGACTAAAAGAATAAACACGCTACAGACTAGCTGCGTAATTTTATTGAGCCCAGTAGTTAATCGTTCTTTAAAGAAATAGCCAATTGCATAATAAGTCATAGCCATTAGAACTGTATCCATACTCCAAGGCATAATAAATTGTGTGTGAATTTTTGAAACAGAATACAAATATGCCATTACATAGATGGTCATAAAAATAACTATTTTTATTAGCTTGGATTGTATAAAGAAAACCAAATAGCCGAATAAAATTTGTGTTAAAAGTAAGCATGGAACAAACCAAAAAACGCCGTAATAAAAACCTAGTGCTCTTCCTCCATATAGAAGGGATTCTAAAGTGGAAGGAATAGCCGCAAAGTCATTAGTCTTCCATGTAATATATCCTAGAATCAAAAGCCCAAATGATACGTATGGAACCATAAGGATAATCGTTTTTTTGACAACCCACCTATTTAATGAATTAAGACTTTGTTTTTCAAAAAATAAATAGCCGCTAATCATAAAAAATAGCGGCATATGAAACCAAAATAGATAATGCTGCGCCAGTTCGTGTCCACTGTGACTTATAACGACAGCAGAAATGCCAACCCCCTTAAGGACGTCAACCCACCTCTTATGTTCTCTCATGTGAAGTACCCTTTCTTTTTAACTATAAAACTTATTGAACTACGAACAACAAGAAAAGTCAAAGTGTTGCAACACCTTGACTTTTCTTGTTAGATCATCACCCTTTATTCGTATATACGTTGCGAAGCTGATAGTCACATTGTGAGCAATGATAAATGACGTTTTGATTGGACTGTGCGGTTAACACAGATCCTAATTCGCTTGCAGACTGACATTTTGGACAGATTACAACCGGTTGCTTCATCATCTACACCTCCATTCTTATAATGGAGTGAGAAGAGAAATTTCATACGGTTAATATATATAGTCTCTCGCTAAATCAGACTGAATAACATCCTTATAGGCTAAGCCGTGCTCGCATAATAACGCTTTTATTTTTTGAACAAAAGCAGGAGAACTTTTGGGTGATACGTATATCTCTGTAAATAAATGAGCCAGGTCACAGCGTACAAGATTTCCGTGCAGATGAGAAAATGCAAAAGATCTTTCTTTTAAAGCGTCCATACGCGATTGCCATTCGCTAGCATAGATTTCTTCTTTAATAAATAGCTGTTGGCTCTTCCATGCATCAATGCGACTTGCGATAATAAGCAACCGCAGTTCGTTTTCATAGCTGTACGATTTTCGCTTATAAAAAAGCGTATCAAAGATATTTTCACTCACTTGCTTTTTAGCAAAATCAATGTACTGAACTTTACGCGCAAAAACTTTATAGCGTAAATCCTTAATACTTCCTAATAATCGGTCGTATGTCGTGCGAATGGCGATGCCATCTTGAGATTTCAAAAACAAATCCCACATCCCTGCTGACTCATGCTCATTTATATGCCAAGAGGACAATGCAGAAAATTCATAGACCTTTTCAAGATAGCTTTTTAAATCTTCAGTGGTTGCAAACATGGATTTATCAACATCGCGCATATTCCACATCATGTAATTCGTAGAAAGAGGATCTAGAAACGCAGTGGGCTTTGTGAAAAATAGTGATTTTGTAGATAGCAAGGACTCAAAATGATCTGCGTTCATATAGCGCCAAACAGTTGGATTGTCGTTAATCTTGTACTGCTCATCATAATAGTCATAGCTTGATTCAAAGCCCATCGCATGGTGCGCGGCTTTGTCTTTATAACCTAGATCCATTCATTTCACCTGCTTTACTATAATCATCGATATTTACATTATAGCACCATATCAGGATATTTTTTCAAAATCAAACAAAATTATAGGTGTCTTGACATAATAACATAGTCAACGCCGCCCTTTTGAAACGTCTCATTAGAAGGCGTTAAACCAAATCTTTTATAGTAGGTGGTCTTGTTCTTTCTGGCGTTGCACCAAATTATTTTTGTATTCATCTCTTTCGCTTCATTTATGACGTAATTTAGTAAAGTCGTACCGTAGCCTTTTCCTTGACGACTTGTATCAGTTGCAAATTTACGAAACTGAGCTGTATCACCTTGGACAAAGAGTGAGATTACTGAACAAAGCTCATTATGATCAAATAGCCCGTAATGAATTCCTTCATGATCGTTGTCTATTTTCACATACTCAATATTCTTATCCGGCCACATTACGCTTTGCCTAAGTTGCCACGTGTCTTCTTTTGAAATTTGACGAACATTCAATTGGTTCCCATCCTTTCTTGATGAAAAAAAGTGCTTATAAAAGCACTTTTTACACAACATATTTTAGGTATTTACTTTCCATTTTAGTCAATACGTATACTACTCTTTTACCTTAGTAAGCTGTGTTCGTTTTAACAACTAGGAATGAATGAAATGATAACTTGCTTTTTCAAGCGTTTCTTTAAACATCTTTAAGTCTTCTGTTGTATAGATAGGCTGTTGTTTTAACTGTTCAGTGAAAAAGACAGATAGGTCATCTTTAGTAGAAAAGCAAAGTGAATGGTTTTGTGAGTAGTTTTTTACACTCGTATTATAATCACCGTTAAAATAAACGATTGGTGTTACTACAGGTATATCGCGACGTAATTTTTGCAAGTAAGACTTTAAGCTAGCCGCGTGTTGCTGGACTTCTTTTCCAGGATGAGGCTTACTCATTACTTTAATCTCACCTTCACTTGTTTTCGTAAATACAAAGGTTTGTTCTTCTGTTCGTGCTACCCGAGTGGATAGTGAATCGACTAAAAATGACAGCTCATGAATCTGGTCTTTTCGAATACCATAAAGAATATCTCCGCTCCAGTTCTTCACTTCAATCAAATAAATACCAGTTTTCATTAAAACAACGTGGTCAATTTGTCGAATAAATAGCTGTTCGTTCATGTAATAAGGCATAAAAACGTTTCCCATAATAATCATGTCATCAGCTGTAATCTTATTTTTATGAATTAAGTTTGTTTGTAATGTCGTTAACGTTTTATGAATAACAATTTCACCTTTATTTTTCGAAAAAGCTTCCAAGCTTTTTATATACTTTGTCGATTTAATTAGCTGAGCCGTATGTTTTTCTCGTAAATCTCTGATAATATTTTTGTAGTGCTCTTCTTTCTCTGTTAAATCAGCTTGTTTCTTCTGTTTGTATTCTTCTTCACAAGCAGCGATGGAAACAGCCGCTTCTTTTTGTGCTAGCTCCAGCTGGGTAACATACTTCTCTTCGACTTGTACATTTCGGCGATAAAGGTAAATACAAGTCGTTATTAACCCTAGAATTAAGATTGTGCCAATAATATAAACAATGTACATACCTCTCCTCCTTATGTCTATTATAGAATTTTTTTCCGTCTATAAAAAGAGATTCAAAAAAAATGAACCTAAACACCTACTCTAAAGCGCTATTATAAGCGAAAAAGAGCTTAAAGATAAGCCCTTTTTCTACTTTTTCATGAAGGAATCCTAATTTGTTGACCAATTTGAAGTGCAGATGGGTCAATACCTGGGTTCGCTGCTTGGATTTGTTGAACTGTTACGCTATACATCCTTGCGATTTTATACAGCGTATCTCCTGCTTTTACTATATATGTGCGCACAGGAACATAGATTTCCTGGCCAATCTGTAGAGTAGTTGGATTAACGCCAGGATTCGCATTTCTCAGCGCTTCAACGGTAATGTTATACATATTCGCAATTTTATAAAACGTATCTCCTGCTTGGATGGTATAAACCGTTGATTGGCGAACAGGTAAATTTAAATACACCGCAATCCCTCTTGCGTATGCATTTGCCATCGCTTGTAAGAAAGCTTCATTTTTTAAAAGATTTGCATCCTTCGTTGTGTCAATAAACGCAATTTCAGTTAAAACAGCTGGCATATTCGTTAAGCGTAAAACCGCAAAGTTTGCTGCTTTTTTGCCTCGATTTGTATGGTTGTAAGCTGCTAGTACAGGAATGACCTGTTCGTGCACGCGATTGCGATAGTTTACGGTTGCTGAGCTGACGGATCCATTGTAAATATAATCCTCATAGCCTGTACCACCACCAGCGTTTACGTGAATAGACATGAATACATCAGCTCCCCAAGCATTTGCTTTAGAAGCGCGTTCTGACAAACTTAAAAACGTATCCGTTGTGCGCGTTGTTTGAAGTGTAAAACCAGTATAATTTGTATTCAAAAAACTAATCATGTATTGCTGAAGCTTTAAAACAAGATTTTTTTCTAATAAGCCATTACCGACTGCACCTGAGTCCTTGCCGCCATGGCCGGCATCAAGATAAATCTTTTTCATATGACTTGTCTCTCCCTTCTCTATTAGCTTATGAAAGATGGGAGAGTTGGTAACGGATACAAGCCTATAAACTATTCTTTTCTATACATATTTACGGCATCTATCTTGATTGTTTGATTGATGCAGAACTTTTCTTCGTGACTCCAGTATTTTTACCTACAATGACTGCTATTACTACAACCACAGCCGTTACAATTGTAAAGAATGTAATAGATTCGTTCAAAAAGAGCGCTGCAAAAACAATCATCAGAAACGGCTGTAGATATTGAATTTGACTTATTTTTAAAATGCCGCCCATCGCCATTCCGCTGTACCAAGCTACATAGGCTAGAAACTGACTGACAAAGAGCCGATTAAGCTTGAAATCCAAAACGTAAGCGAAGGAGCTTCATTTGCTCTAATGATCGCAAAGCCTGCTGTGGCTAAGGGTAAAAGTGCTAATTCTACAGCTCCGTGAGATACAGGTAGAGTTTTCATTGCCCAGCTCGTAAGTAAAGGAAACGCCAAAACAGTACCAAGCGATAGATCTATATAAAGAAGAACTATTTACTTATTCTGAACAGCAAGGTCTTTATTCACTACGAGTTCAGCTTGTGAACTATTTGCAAACTCTACAGGTTTTTACCAATCCAGACAAATTATTTATTGTATCTGGCTCTCAGCAAGCTCTTAATCTATTAGTCTCAATGCCTTTCCCAAATGGAAAAAGCAATATTCTCATTAAGCAGCCCACGTATTTTGGCTTTATTGAATCCGCTACCCTGCATCAAGCTGCTACTTTTGGTATTGAGCTAGCCATGGAAGGAATTTACCTTGAGCGTCTAGAGTATATATTTCGAAACAATGATATTAAATTTTTCTATATTGTACCGAGATTTCAAAATCCCCTTGGACATAGCTATACTAATGTAGTAGAAAATATCGTGTTACGCCTCAAAACTTTTTGCGGTTTTAAAACAAAAAAAGAGCTCATCTTTAAAATATAAAGGCGATGAACTCTTTTTTATTTTAAATTAACTTTACGATCCAGTATACACACTGTCACACGTATTCGGCTGCGGCTCGTAGTAGCAGTGGTTTTTATATTGACCTGCAAATGGCTGGCCGTACCAAGTTGGAGGACACGGACCGTATGGGTTAAAATACCAAAGCGCATATTTTGCAGGATACTCACGCCAAAAATCAAGCGTTTTCTTGGCTAATCTTTTCTCTGTACTTCTTGCTCGTTGATAAAAAGCATTCCCTTTTTGAACAGCTTCAAAGGAATAGTTACCTCCTTGCACTTGATAAATAACCTGCGGAATTGTTCGTAGACCTTTAAAGTCAAGGCAATTCGCTTTTACTCGGTTTACAATGACATTTCCAACGTATAACATTCCTTGCTGTCCTTCACCTTCTGCTTCCGCTCGTATCATTCTAGCCATTAATGCAACGTCTGAATCCTTATACTGAACTCTTGGCATAGTCTCACCTCAATCTATAGTATGAAAAAATGCCAAAATTGATGTTAGCGGACAAGAAAATTGATTTATTTACAAAAAACCACCGTCAGAGTGAATAATTTGTCCGGTAATCCACGCTGCGTCATTACTAGCTAGAAAGGCAATAAGTTTTGCTGCGTCAGTAGGCGCGCCAATCCTTCCCATTGGAAAGCGAGGTAGTAAAGTTCGCTTTAACTCTTCATTCATCCAGCCTGTATCGGTTGGACCAGGGTCTACAGCATTTACCGTAATATTTAAAGAAGCAAGTTCAATCGCGATTGATTTTGTAAATGTAGATACTGCACCTTTTGTTGCGATATATGCAAGGTTTCCTGGTTCAGGTGATTTATCTTGTCCGGATACCATATTAATGACTCGCCCACTATGTTTGCCATCCAATCGCCGCGCAAATTCAGCGGTTAAAAGACAGGTGGCTCGAACGTTCACTGCATAGTGATTATCAAGAACTTCTGCATTTAGATTCCGGAAGTCTACGTCAATGGAATGAGTGGCATTATTCACCAAAATAGAAGGTGTCCCAAGTCGCTTTTGAACTTCTTCAAGAAGCTGTGCTGGTGCATCAGGTTTAGATAAATCAAGTGCCAGCGCTTCGCATCTTACGCCATATTTTTTAATTTCGGTTACTAACTCTTTTGACCAACTTGTATCTTCTTCTTCAAAATAGTCCATTTGTCGATCATAAGGAGACCAGTGAGTAAAGAAGATATCTGCCCCCACTTTGGCTAGCTCTATACAAATGGCTGAGCCTATCCCTTTGCTTCGACTTGCTCCTGTTATAACAGCAATTTTGTTTGTTAATTTAGACATATTTGCATCTCCTTGCGGACGCGCCAACCAACGTACGATTGGAGATATGGACTAACAAAAAAAGCAGATGCTAATAGGCACCCGCTCTTTTGTCTTCTCATACATAAGCTTAGGCGTATCCTATAATGGTAACAATGAAAAACAACCCTTTCGTAAAAAAAGGGAATTTGTCTATTCATTTTGTTAATTAACCATTATTGAATGCCAGCCATCTGCATTATGCTCCTTCCATATATCTCCATGATAATTCCATCATAACCCAATATTTAGAAGAAGTAAATATCTTTTATTGCCCTAAGCGTCAAGCGCTCTTTCAAGAAGGGCTTTGTCTAAAAACGGACTTGCTTTCCCTACGCTGTATAGGTGAAGATCATGCATGGCTCTTGTGCAAGCTGTGTAAAAAGTACGGCGTAAACTTTCTTCAGCGTAGACTTTCTCTGATGCGTTGTAGATGATAACGGCATCAAATTCAATTCCTTTTGATAAGTACGCAGGAACCACTACTACTCCTTGCTCATACTCAAGAGAGTTGCTTTTTAACAACTTCAGATCTTTAATGCTAGCTAAAGATAAGTACGCAGATGCGCTTTCTTCTGCAGACTTGCAGATAATCGCAATACTGTGATAACCCTCACTCTTGAATTCATCAACCTTTGACGCAATTGCTTGGTGGAGTTCATCATAATCTGGCAGCTGTGTAAGAGCAGGTCGTTTACCTTCGCGCTCAAATGGAACGATTGTTTCTCCATTCGGCACAAGCCTTCTCGCCAGCTCAATGATTGGTTTTGTCGATCGATAGCTTCTTGTAATGTTAATCAGTTCCGTTTGCTCTTCACCATAAAGGTTCGTTAATAGTTTAAAGTCGGCATTTTCACTTGCATGAGCAAAAATGGCCTGGTTGAAATCACCAAGTACTGTCATTCGTGCAGCTGGAAATAAACGTTTTAAAAACTCAAACTGAAACGGCGAATAGTCCTGCGCTTCATCAATGACGATATGCTTAATAGCGCTGTTTATTTGAAACCCTTCAATGATTTCTTTTAGAAGTAAAAACGGCGTAGCGTCTTCATAAAAAAGCTTATCTTTCTCTAACGTATCGACCGTGATGTCACAAATGTCAGGCCAATTAGCAGGCGCCTTGTCTTTTAAGTGTTTCGTTATTTCAAGAGAATTCGTGAACAGCTGTTTGTATATTCCGATAAAATCAATAAACTGCAGCGCTTTAATTTTGCTTCGCAGCGGCTTTAGCTTTTGACGCACAATCAGCCTTGCAAGCGCTTGTGGTTCCATATCGTAATCAGCGGTGTCTTCTCTTTTAAATCCGCGTTTTTTAGCTAAATACGCATGTGCTTTATGATAATCTTCATTGCTTAAAAGCTCGATTTCGTCTTGAACCCAAGGCTTTTTGCTTTCGGTTTTTTGAAAGTCAGTTAGCTGCTTCAATAACCAATCTCTTAACTTTTCAAGTCGATTATGAAAGCGGAGAGATGTATCAAAATTGTAAAATCGTTCTACCATTCCTTCTGCTGTTACAACTGCTTTCCCTCTAAACACAACGTCGTTAAATAGCATCCCTTCTGATTCAAGCGATTTTCTGTAGGCTTGAACAGCTTCGAAAAAGCGTGTAGATGCTTTGAAGCGTATGCTTGCGAGCCTCGATTGATAGAAAGATGTCTTTTTAGCTGTTAAAACATATTCTAACTGTTCATACGGCGTTTCTACTTGAAATGCTTTACTTAAGCGGTGGTCTAAATACTCTTGAAACGTCACTTGCTGCATATTTTCTTCTCCAAGCTCTGGTAGTACGTTTGAAACATAGCTACTGAACATAGAGTTAGGTGAAAATAGAATAATTTGATCTGCATTGATGTGATCTCGGTATTTATATAATAAATACGCAATTCGCTGCAGAGCTGCCGAGGTTTTTCCGCTTCCAGCTGCCCCATGAACAATCAATAACCTTCCTTTATCGTGACGAATAATTTTATTTTGTTCTTTTTGAATTGTCGCAACGATATTATGCATTTGCTTATCCGTACCTTTACCTAAAACCTGCTGTAAGATTTCATCTCCAATGGTCAAACTTGTATCAAACATGGATTGGATGATCCCGTTACGAATAAGATACTGCCATTTCTTTTCAAGCACACCTTGAATCATACCGCCTGGAGTCATGTAATGAGCCGGTCCAGGCTGATAATCATAATAGACGCTTGAAATAGGCGCTCGCCAATCGTAAACCAAAAAATCATCTCCAGTTTGATCATTAAGAGCAGCAATTCCAATATAAATGCTCTCAGGAGCTGAATCTCCTTCTTCTGTAAAATCAATACGACCGAAATAAGGAAGTTCTTTCATCCGATGCAACGTGGATAATCGCTTAGAGGAATGTTTATGTGTACTTTGAGTTACTGATAGCGCCTGAGCTTCCTGACGTAACCCAATAATCGTTTCAAGGTAATCATCAAACGTATCCGTATTTACCTTAACCTCATCCCAAAAGTGCTTGCGAATATGAATGACTTCTTCTTTACGCTTTGTCGTCTCTTCTTCTAGCTTATTTATTTCTTCATTAATTCTTTCCGTAACGTCGTCTACGCGCTTTTGTTCCTGCTGAAGTTCCGAACCCATCGCAAACACCCCTTAAAAAATAGTTGACTAGCGCATCATTTCTATATTATAATTATAGTAGGGAAAATTATAATCGATAACAAATATAGATACGCATCTATACTAATTTATCATGAAATTGTTTTGTTTTCAAGATGTTCAGCAGAAATATAAATCCAAGGATGAGGGTATTGTATACCTTCATCCTTTTTTAATGCTTTTTTGAGATAAGCAGAAGCCGTGGTTATGAAGAAGCTATGCTATCATTCTTGATTGGAGTTGGTGCAATTCCGCACCTCTACGGTAAATTGTTAGTTGTTGGAATCTCTTCTTCCGCTGTTTGTTTATTTGTGATAAAATTCACCAAATGTATATAATGATAATCTAGTAAGCTTACGGCAGAAAGGAGAAACTAGATGAAGTTCGTTCTCATATTCGGCCCACAGGCGGTTGGGAAAATGACGGTAGGACAAGAGTTAGAGAAAAGTACGGGACTGAAGCTGTTTCATAACCATATGACTATTGAGCTTCTTGCTCCTTTGTTTCAATTCAACGAAGAAATGTGGAGATTAGTAGATTTGTTCCGTAAAGAAATCTTTGAAGCTGTTGCAAAAAGTGACGCAGAAGGTATAATTTTCACTTATGTATGGGTGTTTGATATGCAAAGCGATTGGGATTTTGTTAAAGAAGTATGCGACATTTTTGAATCAAAATGCGGTACGATATATTTTGTGGAGCTAGAAGCGGATCTCAACGAAAGAATTGACCGAAACAAATCAATTTCAAATTTAACCCCATAATATGGCTTAGATGTAGTTGGAATATGAATCCCTTTAATTGTGATATTCTCTACTGAATCTATATATAGTTCCAAACCACGGGCAGTCTTAATTACTTTACTACTTAATAAATCCATACTAATTAACCCCTTAGTCGTATTAATATCCTTATAATGAGAAGGAACGTTAACAATTCTTAAACAGCTAACGTTCCTTCCATTAAATAAATCGTTTTAGGTAGAGAAATTAGCTCTTAACAGCGTTTTTCCAATCAGCTGCAAACTTTTCAATTCCCTGCTCAGTTAAAGGATGTTTCACTAGTTGTTCAATGACAGCATAAGGAATTGTTGCAATATGAGCTCCAGCAAGCGCTACACGCGTCACATGATCTGGATGTCTGACAGAAGCCGCAATAATTTGCGAATCAATGTTTTGTACGCGGAACAGCTCTGCAATTTTTGATACAAGGTGGACACCGTCTTCTGAAATATCATCTAAACGTCCTAAGAATGGAGATACATAAGTAGCACCTGCACGCGCTGATAGAAGTGCCTGGTTCACGGTAAAGATGAGTGTTACATTTGTTTTCACGCCTTTTTTTGAAAGGTAACGTGTTGCTTCCAGGCCAGGGATTGTCATTGGAAGTTTGATTGTAATATTTTTATCTCCGCCGTTAATTTTAATTAATTCTTCTGCCTGTGCAATCATTTCTTCTGCAGTTTCAGCATCCGGTGTTACTTCTGCTGAAACTGATTCTACTTCAGGTACTATTTTTAGAATTTCTTCAATGCGATCTTCGAACTTTACGCCTTCTTTTGCCACTAAAGATGGGTTTGTTGTCACACCGGATAAAACGCCTACTTTATATGCTTTTTTAATATCTTCAATGTTTGCTGTATCACTAGTGTTGCATTAAAATAATTTCAGTTTTAAAAAC
>NZ_BCVD01000025.1 GCF_001591565.1 Priestia flexa NBRC 15715
TTTTACATCCATTCTAGATAGAGAACAATGGTGATGAGTGAAAAAATAGCAAGAAGGAAAACATCGAACGTGGTGGGGAAAAAAAGCGTTCGAATTCCTTGAATAATCGTCAGGGGAATGATGAATTGGGCACACGCTGCGCCAATCGTTTTAAACCAGCGCTGTACTTGATAAGAGTTAAACTGTAAGTTAATTCGTTTTTTCATACTTCATATGCTCCTTTCCTGCTTGCAGGCCGTTACATAATAATGTATGAATCATGGGCGCTAGGTGTTCAGTTTTTTTTCGTAAGATCTGGCGTGTTTGTGAATAGAATGAGAAAAAAATGGAGAAGATTATTGACGAATTCATATTTTTTCATATAGTATAATTAAGAGAAAATCATATGAACATACAGTGAGTAGGAAGAGTACAAAATAAAGCACCTTTAGAGAGAGAAATCAGCAGCTGAAAGATTTCTTAGGAAAGCTTATTTGGAAGGTCGCCTATGAGTAGTTTTTTTGAACAGACTTTGGTCTAAGTAGAAGAAACCGGTTAATGAACCGTTATGAAATGAAGTGTATAGACGTCTTTACGGGAGAAGTCTATAAAAAAAGGTGGTACCGCGAAATCAACTCCTTTCGTCCTTTTATGGAAGAAGGAGTTTTTTTATGTTCATTCGAGCTTTCGCATATCGAAAGCTATATAAGAAATTATACATGGAGGTACAGAGTATGTCAGAACAGGAAGTAAAGCTTTCAACGAAGTATGACCCAAAATCTGTTGAAGAAAATCGCTATCAATATTGGTTGGATGGGAAGTTTTTTGAAGCAACAAACGATGCTGAGAAAGAGCCCTACACAATCGTGATCCCACCGCCAAACGTAACGGGTAAACTTCATCTAGGGCATGCTTGGGATACAACGTTACAAGACATTTTAACGCGTATGAAGCGCATGCAGGGCTATGACGTTCTATGGTTGCCTGGAATGGATCACGCCGGTATCGCTACGCAAGCAAAAGTAGAAGAAAAGCTTCGTCAAGAAGGAAAAAGCCGTTATGACTTAGGGCGTGAGAAGTTTGTAGAAGAAACGTGGAAGTGGAAAGAAGAATATGCCAGCTTTATTCGTCAGCAGTGGTCCAAGCTAGGCCTTGGCTTAGATTATTCTCGCGAGCGCTTTACGTTAGATGAAGGCTTATCAAAAGCCGTTCGTGAAGTATTTGTTAAGCTATATAAAAAAGGCTTAATCTACCGCGGTGAATATATTATCAACTGGGATCCAGCAACAAAAACAGCCCTATCTGATATTGAGGTTATCTATAAGGATGTGCAAGGTGCATTTTACCATATGCGCTATCCGCTTGCCGACGGTTCTGGGCATATTGAAATTGCAACAACACGTCCGGAAACAATGCTAGGTGATACGGCAGTTGCTGTTCATCCTGAAGACGAACGCTATAAGCATTTAATTGGTAAAACGGTTAAGCTTCCGATTGTAGGTCGTGAAATTCCTATCGTTGGTGACGATTATGTAGACATGGAGTTTGGCTCAGGCGCTGTGAAGATTACACCTGCTCATGATCCAAACGACTTTGAAATTGGGAACCGCCACAATTTAGAACGCATTCTTGTGATGAATCAAGACGGTACAATGAACGACAAAGCAGGAAAATATGAAGGTATGGATCGCTTTGAATGTCGTAAACAAATCGTAAAAGATTTACAAGAAGATGGCATTTTATTTGAAATTGAAGATCACATGCACTCTGTAGGTCACAGTGAACGTAGTGGAGCTGTGGTCGAGCCTTACTTATCAACGCAGTGGTTCGTGAAAATGCAGCCGCTGGCTGATCAGGCAGTTGAACTTCAAAAAAGCGAAGAAAAGGTTCAGTTTGTTCCAGATCGCTTTGAAAAAACGTACCTACACTGGATGGAGAATATTCGCGACTGGTGTATTTCACGTCAGCTTTGGTGGGGACACCGTATTCCAGCTTGGTATCATAAAGAAACTGGAGAAGTGCACGTTGATCATGAGCCTCCAGCAGATATTGAAAACTGGGAGCAAGATTCAGACGTACTTGATACGTGGTTTAGTTCAGCTTTATGGCCATTTTCAACGATGGGTTGGCCGGACGTGGAATCGATTGACTTCCAGCGCTACTATCCAACAAATGCGCTTGTAACGGGCTATGACATCATCTTCTTCTGGGTATCTCGCATGATTTTCCAAGGTCTTGAATTTACAGGCAAGCGTCCATTTGACGACGTATTAATTCACGGACTTGTACGTGACGAGCAAGGCCGTAAGATGAGTAAATCTCTTGGAAACGGTGTAGATCCGATGGAAGTGATTGAGAAGTACGGTGCCGATTCACTTCGCTACTTCTTATCAACGGGAAGTTCACCGGGACAAGATTTACGCTTTAGCTTTGAAAAGGTTGAAGCAACTTGGAACTTTGCTAATAAAATTTGGAATGCATCTCGCTTTGCATTAATGAATATGGATGGCATTACGTTTGAAGAACTTGATATGTCGGGTGAGAAATCAGTAGCGGATGAGTGGATTTTAACACGCTTAAATGAAACAATTGAAAGCGTAACGAAGCTAGCTGATAAGTATGAGTTCGGCGAAGTAGGACGCGTGCTTTATAACTTTATCTGGGATGACTTCTGCGACTGGTATATTGAAATGGCAAAGCTACCTCTATATGGAGAAGACGAAGCGGCTAAGAAAACAACTCGTTCAATCTTAGCGTATGTGTTAGACAACACAATGCGACTTTTACATCCATTTATGCCGTTTATTACCGAGGAAATTTGGCAAAGCTTGCCGCATGAAGGCGAATCGATTACGGTAGCGAAATGGCCAGAAGTACGCCCAGAGCTAACAAATAAAGAAGCGGCAAACGAAATGCGCTTACTTGTAGACATCATTCGTTCAGTGCGTAATATTCGTGCGGAAGTAAATACGCCAATGAGCAAGCAAGTACGCTTGTTCATTAAAGCAAAAGATGAAGCGATTCAAGCGCAGCTTGAGAAAAATCGTGCATACATCGAGAAATTCTGTAATCCAAGTGAGCTTGCAATTTCTACGGAAATCTCTTTAGACGAAAAAGCAATGACAGCTGTTGTAACAGGAGCTGAATTAATTCTACCTCTTGAAGGGTTAATTAACATTGAAGAGGAAATTGCGCGCCTTGAAAAAGAATACGATAAGCTGAATAAAGAAGTGGAGCGTGTTCAAAAGAAACTTGGAAATCAAGGTTTTATCGCAAAAGCACCGGCAAAAGTAGTAGAAGAAGAGCGCCAAAAAGAACAGGATTATGTTGAAAAACGTGAAGCTGTTCAAGCGCGTATTGTCGAATTGCGCGGGGAATAATAGAAAAAAGCGCTGCTTGTGAAGCAGCGCTTTTTGTATACATAACGGAACCACAACCAGACTTTTAAGTTCATTCGATTTTTACTGTTGCATTCGCTATAATAATCATAATACAAAAAGAAGGGTGACCGTGATGATACAAACATATGATGAGGCCTTACAATGGATACATAATCGCTTACGTTTTGGCATGAAGCCTGGCTTAGAGCGAATGAACTGGATGCTTGAACAGCTTGATTATCCCCATCAAAATATAAAAGCTATTCATATTGCGGGCACAAACGGAAAAGGCTCAACCGTTACGTATCTGCGCTATATGCTCCAAGAAGCAGGGTATGATGTAGGCACATTTACTTCTCCTTATATTGAAACATTTAATGAGCGAATTAGCATAAACGGAACGCCAATTTCAGATGAGGAAATGCTTCGCCTTGTACAAGAAGTTAAAGCAGTTGTAGAAAGAGTAGAAGAGACAGAATTTGGCGCTGCGACTGAGTTTGAAGTTATTACGCTCATGTTCTTTTTATATTTTGGCTACCATAACCGCGTTGATTATGTTCTTGTTGAAGCTGGACTTGGTGGTCGATACGATTCAACAAATGTCGTTGAACCACTGTTAACCATTATTACGAATATTGGCTTTGATCACATGGCTATTTTAGGGAATACGGTAGATAAGATTGCGTTTGAAAAAGCAGGCATCATTAAGCGAGGCGTGCCTTTAGTAACGGGTGTAGAACAAAAAGAAGCGATAGAAGTAATTGAAGGAATAGCTCGTGACCATGAGGCGTCGCTAGATCGTTTGGGCAGTGAGTTTACAATTGAAAGTTACAGTGCTTTAGAAAATGGCGAAGCCTTTACATTACAAACACCTATCCATACTTATGAGAACCTTGAACTTGGCATGTTTGGCTATCATCAAGTGAAAAACGCATCCTTAGCGGTTCGAGCTTTAGAGCTGTTAGGACAAAAAGGAGAACTACAGCTTTCTCAAGCTGATTTAGCAGAAGGGTTAAAAAAAGCACGCTGGAGTGGACGCTTTGAAAAAGTGAGTGATTCTCCACTAGTTATCATTGATGGTGCCCATAACCAAGAAGGTGTAAAAAGCCTACTAAGTACGCTGCGTCTTCACTATGAAGACAAGCAGATTCACATCATTTTTAGCTGCCTAAATGACAAGAGTGGTAAAGAAATGGTGAAAAGTTTAGAAGGTATTGCTGAAAGTATTACCTTTACATCGTTTGATTTTCCAAGAGCGAGAACAGGACAAGAGCTATATGAACTCAGTAAGCACCCTAGTAAAAAAGTGAATGAACAGTGGCAAGAAGCAATTGAACAAGCTCTTTTACACCATGCAAAACCAAATGACTTAATCGTCATTACAGGTTCACTTTACTTTATTTCAGAAGTTCGATCATTCTTATTACGCGCCTAAAAAGCAAGTCGTCACCGAACGGCTTGCTTTTTTATTTAAAATATTTCGTGAATGACACTGTGAATAAAGAACTATTTTTATTATAATGATGGTAAAACATACTAAAGAGAGGAATAAAAGATACTATGACCAAAGTTATAGGTGAGTGGATAGGATTCTTTATTGCAATCTTGTTGTTCAGTACGTTCGTTCCTCTACAAGGACAAGCTGCAAGCAGTACTCCTGCTTTAAATGTGAACGTAAGCCCGTCAAAAGAAGAGTTTTTAAAGCCTTTAGGTGCTGATGCACAGGGAGATTTAAATATTACGCTTAATCCAGAAGGAAAGCTTGATGATATTTCAAATGAGCTTAGAAAGCCTTTAGACGTGGTGTTTGTGCTTGATAAATCCGGATCGATGGGTCCTTTATATGGAAATAAGTTAGATGATGCTAAGAAAGCGATGAATGAAGCAGTTAAAGTTTTTCAAGCAAATCGTTTAGCGAATGATCGGTTTGGACTGGTAACTTTTGATACGGACGTAAAGGATGTTATTTCTTTAACCTCCGATCTTCAAGCCATTAATAAAAAGGTTCAAAGTATGACGGCTGATGGAGGAACAAACTATGCACAGTCACTTGAACGAGCAGGTGATATCTTAAAAGATTCAAAGAATGATAAATATATTATCTTTCTCACAGATGGATTTCCTACCCAAGCTCAGGAAGAAAAGTATTTTAACTTTTCCGGTAACGTTCGCAAATGTAACTCTTGGGGATATTGTAAGTATGACTATGTAAGGGTTAATAGTCATAAAACGGTATATTACAATGTATATACCAATGGTTCACAAGATGCGTATATACTAGATGATGATGGCTATAGAATATATGTTAATACATCTGGAACTCCACAATCGATTATTAAAAGCTTGAGCACTAATCAAGCTCTCAGTCTAGCCAATCAAAAGGTCAAACTTTACTCTATAGGTTTTGGAACAAATCAAGAGTTAGACATGAACTATTTAACTAAGCTCTCAGAAACTACTGGCTCTAAAGCCTATCAAGGTGATACAAGCAACCTAAGCGATTTATTTCGAAGCATTACGACTGAAATTGGGCAATATGCAATGAAAGACGTGCAGGTGAAAGTGAAAATTCAGGGAAGCGGAACGTCGTTTCCTGGAAAAGTGAAGTTAGCCGATAATGCGAATGCGTATATGGACGGTGACTATGCGGTGATTAATTTAAAAGACGTTCCGTATGTATTAGGTCAAACGCCTTCTGCGACATCGTATTCCCTACCCCTTACGTTTGATACCAAAGGAACGTATAATTTTTCAGACGTCTCGTTATCCTATAAAAATTTAAGCGGTAGTTCCATTTTGAAAAAGCACGATGCAGTAAAGGTTGAAATCAAGGATAAAATTGCTCCAACGTTTAAAGGAACGGTTGGTTTTTTAGATACAAACAAAGTAGGTCGGCTTATTAAAAAAGAAGATCGAAATAGCGAATCTAACCAATTTGATTTAATCTATACGCTTACACCTGATGCAACTTTAGAAAAAGCTGATCGAGGCACGCTGCAAACTATTAAACTAACGCAGATTCTTCCTGAAGGGATAACGGTTGTTAATCCGCCTTCAAACGTCAGCGTGAAAGGAAATCTCATTGAAGTAACGTTTACGGATATTCCCTATAACAATGGTTCGTTTAGCATTAACAAGCTAACGCAAACGATTAAACTTCAAGCAAATTGGGCAATGAATCAAACGTTCCAGAATCCAACTGTCTCGTATAATGACAGTAATGCAGGAGCAAGAAGCGTCATTTTAACAGCTCCAAAATTACCAATCATCGCGAAGGTTGTATTAGAAGATACCCTTGAGAAATATAGTGGGGATGCATATGGTAACATTGAAAAGATAACAAAAAATACCAATACGCTTATTCAAACAATTAAGCTAAAAGATGGAGAACAAGAGTTAGCTCAGCCAATTAAGTCAATGGTATTTACAGGTGATAAAACAGCAATTGACGTAACGTATAGCAATGACACAAAAAAGCGGCTGAAGCTTGTTCCTTCGTTTGAAATAAGAGGTCAAGATTCAAACGAAGTGATTAAAAACGGTAGTGTGTCATCGGAAAAAGTAAAGTTCTCGTTAGTGGATTTAATTCCAGGAGAAGGTGTAACGTATGAATATAAGGTCAACAACGGTAGTTGGACAACCTTTCAACAAAAAGATGAAGTTACCGTTGATAAAGTAGGAGAAGTAACGATTAAAGTTCGTGCAACGGGTGGTTTTGCAAAAGCTAATCAAGAGGTTACTCAGACAGTAACTATTCGGAAGTTAGTTGACAATATTAATGTTGATCCAGCTAGCGTGACGCTGTTTGTTGGTGAAAAAATAACGTTAAATGCATCTGTTTCACCAGCGGATGCCACGAATAAAGATGTTAAATGGATGATTTCTGATACGGGGATTGTTAAAAAAGATATACTCGTAACGGGTTCATCTAAATATGGAATTATTGGTGTGGCACCAGGAAATACGACTGTTGTAGTAGAATCAGTAGACGGAGCTGTGAAAAAGGAAATTCCAGTACAAGTGCTTGATGATTTTAAATTTAAATATCCTTCGATTACGATGGAACCAGGAGAAGAGCGCAATATAAAAGATTTACTTGTTTATCGTAATGGTGGGCTTTTAGATACGCTACTAAATCGTCAGGTGATAGAAAGTATTGTTACTGAGCCAAAGGATAACCCGTCATTTAGCATTGTATCTAAAGATAACAGCATGTTTATTGTGGCCAAAAAAGTAGGATATGGATCTGTGGTGGCAACTGGAGCAAAAGTGAAACAAGACGGAACAAGGGCTAGCTCTAGTATGATCGTTATCGTGAAAAAAAGACAAGGAACAGATGGATCTGGGGCGAAGTGGTGAGTGAAAGCCGTGATGCTAAGCATCGCGGCTTTTTGCTGTTCAAAGTATTGTCACTTTAATCAATGGGAAAACTGATATATAATTGACATGAATCCAAACGTAAGGAGATTGTGAAAATGAGTAAGGAAAATGAGAAAATAGTGCCGACTAGTAATAAAAACTATACGGGCATTATCTTAACGGTTTCATTAATTGCAAACGCAATTATCTTAGCACTGTTCTTTTCACCAATCGGTTATCAAGGAGAGGTTCACTTTGATTTAACAATCTTTCCGCGATTAAATGCAATATTAAACAGCTTTACTTTTATCTTTCTTGTAGCGGCACTAGTATCAATTTTAAAGAAAAACATTAAAGCTCATAAAGGGTTTATTTTAGCGGCATTTTCTTCGACACTATTGTTCCTTGTTTTCTATTTGACGTTTCACTATATGTCAACAGAAACAGCAACGTTTGGTGGAGAAGGAATTATTCGCCCAATCTATTTCTTTATTTTAATTACTCATAGCTTCTTAGCGGCCGTAGTTGTTCCACTTGCGCTGTTCTCAACGGTTTGGGGTTGGACGATGCAAGTAACTAAGCATAAAAAAATCGTTCGTTGGACAATGCCGATTTGGCTATATGTAAGCTTTACAGGTGTGCTTGTATACCTATTTATGGCACCTTATTATTAAAAAAATCTTCTCCTGACGGAGAAGATTTTTTTAATTTCGAGGTTGAATGGTTGCTTCTGGTATTACTTGAAGCGTATCAACAAGCGGTAGAGATTCAAGCTTTGTTAATAAGACGCTGCGGTCATAAAGAACGTTAAAGCGAGAATACTTTCCTACTTGTGAGGTACTAGATCGGTCGATGTCTTTTTCAGTTTCTACGTTACCTCTCACAGCATTAACCGTCAGCGGTCCCTGAGAGAAAATTCCACCGTCGATGGCAAACAGTGAGCCTACGCCGTAAAGCTCAGCTGAAGATTCCGTATAGAAAAAGCCTTGTAACAGCGAGAATACATCTTGCTGTTGATCTTTTAAGTTTTTGAAATTGACTCTTTGTTCTTCTTCGTCATTAAACGTTGTAAACTCATTAATTCGGTTTAAATTAATAGGACCTTTAGCAAGTAAAATCAGCATTCCTTTTTTTCCTTCATTAATATAATTAAAGCCTTCAATACTAACATTGGTAATTTTAACCTCTCCACCTGTATAGACAATGGAATCAAACATCCCAATTTCCTTTTCGGCGGTTGAAACATCCGTATTACCTGTAATCGTCAAATTGTTTTTTACCACAATGTTCTTTGTTAATTCAAAAGTGCTGTTTAAAGGTTTCAAGGTTAAATTGTTACCCACAAACAATGGATGATCTAACGAAATGTCATCGTTTGTATCGATGAGTAAGCTTCCACCTAGGCAATAAGGTGAAGCTCTATGATTTTGTCATTTACCTGCGCCAGTTTTCAACGCTTTTAAAGGCGGGAGTGACGGTTGTAGAGTCGACGCGTATCTTATCTGCTCAAACCGAAAGTAAACTACTACAGCGAGCGCTTGTACAAATTGAAGAAGAAATTCGGGAAGGAAATGCGCTATCCTCAGCTTGTGCGAAATTTCCTCATGCGTTTCCAAGCATGTTTATTAACATGGTTAAAGCAGGTGAAGTAGCCGGTAATCTCGATGAAACGCTTGAACGCCTAGCCGATTATTTTGAAAAGCAGCACCGCACGCGACAAAAGATTATCTCAGCACTGGCTTATCCAGCAGCGGTGGGCGTCGTGGCCATTGCCGTCGTCATTTTCTTGCTTGTATCCGTTGTGCCAATGTTTGTAGATATGTTCAAAGATTTCGGAGCTGAGCTTCCAGTCATTACGAAGTTTGTATTGGCTTCAAGTGAATTTATGCAAAAATTTTGGTGGGTAATTGTTGGTTTATCTAGCATCATTGCAGTAGGACTTTCACTTTTATATAAGCGCCCACAAACAAAGTATTATTTAGACTATGCCATGTTAAAGCTTCCCGTATTTGGACCAATGCTGCAAAAAGCGGCTATCGCTCGGTTTACGCGAACGCTAAGCTCGCTGTTTTCAAGCTCCGTGCCAATTTTACAAGCCATTCACACCGTTGAAGGCGTTATTGGGAACGAAGTTGTATCTCAAGTATTAAAAAAAGCGCGAACATCTCTTGAAAAAGGAGCTTCCCTTACCGAACCGATGGAAAAACACTGGGTATTTCCACCGCTTGTGACGCGCATGATTTTAGTTGGTGAAGAAACGGGTGCACTCGATACGATGTTAAGCAAAGTGGCAGATTTCTACGAAGCGGAAGTTGAAACGACAACGGATCGGTTAAAGTCTCTCATCGAACCGTTAATGATCGTCTTACTAGCTGTACTTGTAGGGACAATTGTACTAGCGATTATGGTGCCGATGTTTGATTTATTTAATCATGTTGATTCGTACTAAAACTATTTTCATATTTTGTAAATTATTGTATAATGAAAAAAATGAATAAAATGACCTATAAATCCATTGTGTGATTTCAATCGGGATAAGAAATCAGCATGATAGGAACAAATGAAATCTTCATTTACCATAACGTTTGCAGCGTGGTATTTTCTTTACTTTTTTACTAGTTATAAAGTATGAGGGTTTATGGTCCTGATTCTGCTGATTTTTTACATATTCAACAGAATAGAGAACAGAATGTAGTACAAGCACAAAAGCTTAATGCTCATCGGTTCCATTTTCAAGTCAAACGGTGGATTTATGCAAAATGTACAAAGGAAAAGGAGAGAAACACATGATGAAAAAGTTCTTGAAAAATGAAAAAGGATTAACGCTTATCGAGCTACTAGCCGTAATCGTTATCCTGGGTATCATCGCAGCGATTGCTATTCCAAGTATTGGTGGGATTATTCAGAAGTCTCGTGAGGATGCGGTGAAGGCTGATGCATTGCAAGCTATTAACTCAGCTAAAGTATATATGTCTTCTAATACAACGTCTACTGGGGGAAGTACTACTACTATAACAAGTACACAATTAGAGCCTTATTTAGATGTGGAAAATGAAGATTTTACCGTTACAAATGTTATCTATGACGGTTCTGATTATAAGTTTAATGGGACTGGTAAAGCTGGGAGTGTGACACTTACATTTACCAATGCAACTACAAAACAAATTAAAGCAGATAATAAGAAAGATACAAGAGTAATAGGTGATTCTGGAACAAATTCAACTGCGGATTCCAAACAATAACTATTATAATGTATATTTTATTTGAGCTTTATATTCTAACCCTAGGTCTCATCCTAGGCTCCTTCTACAACGTAGTCGGCTTACGCATTCCGGCCAGGGAGTCAATTGTGAGGCCACGGTCTAGCTGCCCGAGCTGTCAGCACGTTTTAACAGCTTGCGAGCTGGTGCCGGTGCTGTCGTATTTGGTTCAAAAAGGGAAGTGCCGCAGCTGCGGGACGTCGATTTCAATTAAATATCCGATGATGGAACTTTTGACAGGCATATTATTCGTCCTGTCATTTCGTTTATATGGCTTTCAGTGGGAAACGCTTGTTGCGTGGACTCTTGTATCGCTCCTGATGATTGTGGTGGTATCCGATTTGGCGTATATGCTCATTCCGGATAAAGTGCTGCTGTTTTTCTTACCGGTTGTAGTCGTTCTTAGACTGTTTGTTCCGCTCGACCCTTGGTGGGATATGTTTCTAGGTGCTGCAGCTGGCTTTGGACTGCTCCTTTTAATTGCTCTCGTTAGCAAAGGTGGCATGGGCGGAGGCGATATTAAGCTATACGGAGTGCTTGGGCTTGTGCTCGGATTTAAGCTCGTGCTCTTGTCCTTCTTTTTAGCCGCGGTAATCGGTGCAATTGTTGGAATATTTGGTATGATAGTAGGGAAAGTCCAACGCGGAAAACCAATGCCATTTGGCCCATCGATTGCAGGAGGAACGCTTGTTGCATATTTTTATGGTGATTTTCTGATAAACTGGTACTTTACATTTTTAATTTAGCAGGTGAACAACCATGGCCTTACGACTTCCGTCAATGAAAAGTAAAATAGGCAATTTGATTATTAAAGACCATGTCATTCGATATATTGAAGTGAAACAAGCAAGTCCGGTTGTTATTTCGAAACAGCATGAGCGTCATTTACCTCATGGCTTAATTCAGCAGGGGAAAATTGTGGATGAAGAGTCGTTGCTGTTTATTTTAGATGAATGCGTGAGAGATTGGAAAATTAAAAAGATGAAAGTGCGCTTTATTGTTCCGGATAACAAGGTGGTTATCCGGCAGCAGCAGCTTCCAGAGCACGTGAAGGAAGAGGAGATTCGAACGTATTTGTTTATGGAACTTGGCGCTACGATTCATTTGCCGTTTGAAGAAGCTATTTTTGACTACGTTATTCATCAAAAAACAGAAAAGCAAACGGAAATCACGCTTTTTGCTGCGCGAGAAGATACGGTTGTTAGCTATATGGAACTGATGAAAAAAGCGAAGTTAAAGCCGGTTGTTGCGGACTTGTCTTCGCTTAGTACATACCGACTTTTCTTCCAGGCTGACCTCGTTCGCTCTCAGGCGCACTATATGGTTTTGCAAGTGGATTCGTTTAGCATGAATGCCAGCTTATTTGCGAACCATCGTCCCGTCTTTATGCGCCATATGTCAGTTGGAGAGTACTGTAACGGCTGGACGGTGGAGCAAGAAGGAGACAAAACTTCTCTGCAGTTTTATGGTGACAAACATGAGCAAATACAAGCATTCTATGAAGCTATTCAAGAGCTAGAGCGAATCGTTAGCTTTTATCAATTTTCTATTAATAAAGGTGAACAACTCATCTCCAAAGTTTTTGTGACCGGTGACCATCCCTATATTCATGAGTTAATGGAGCAAATGCAAGAAGCTGTTAGCATTCCATTTGAAGTGATTAACCATGGAATGAGTCGTCAAGAGTTGATAGACGACGTGAAGCCCAGCTTTCATTTGCCGCTTGGCTTGGCACTGAAAGAGGTGAGATGATGCTTGTTGAAATTAATCTCTTGCCCCAAAAAGAACGTGGAAATAAGCCGTTTGTTTGGGGGCTAGTTACCATTGCTGCGCTAGTGCTGTTGGTGGGGAGCTTTATCATTTGGGAGTATTTTAGTTTAGTAGAAAAAGAGCAGTCAGCAACGATAGCGATTCAAGAAGTACAGGTAGACCAAGCTGTCAAAAAAGCGCAGCTTCAAAAAAGCAACGACGGCAAGGAAGTTGAAGAGCTTGTTTCAGCGATTGAATGGGCGCAGAGCTACCCGATGAAAACTGTTCCAATTATCAAAGAGTTTACGGCTGCGCTCCCTGACCGAGGCTTTCTTAAACGATTTGCGTACAGTGCAGAAAACGAGACGGTAGAAATTCAAATTCAATTCGACGAACAGCGCCAGAGCTCCTATTATTTAAGCCGATTAAAAAATGATGTATCGATTGTAAAAGATGCGCAGGTGTTAACGGTGGAAGCTGAAAAAAGTGAAAAAGAGAACGAAGATAAAACGATTCAAAGTGAAGAAAGTATTATTCCGCGCTATGTTGCAACGTATAGTGTTCAGATTGATCGAAAAGCAGTAGGCAACCTTGTTAAGAAAGAAAAAGAAAAGGAGGACCAATGATGATGGGACTATCCAACAAACAGTGGATTATCGGTGCCTCAACTTTTGTTGTTATGGCATCCCTCCTTGTGATTTTATATTTTCAGTTTTTATCACCGTTAAAAACAAATGTTCAGACGCTTGAAGAGGAGCTTGAAGCGGAACAGAGAATTTTAAAATCGTTGAATGAAAGCGGGGCAAATAAGCCGAAAGCCCTTTTAAAAAGCAGCGTGGAGCTACAAAAACAAGTACCCGTACAGCCGTTTACCGAACAGTTTATGCTCGAACTGCAAAAAGCTGAAGTGGTGTCCGATAGCGTCATTGATGAGATGAATTTTGCTGATGGAGAAGGGATTTCTTCACCTGCAGGCGAACAAAGCGCTGAGGATGAAGCGCAGCCTGCTGAAGGGGCTGTCACTCCGGCAGGCTTACAGCAGACCAAAGTCACCGTCACGGTAGAATCGAAGCGATATGATGACCTTTTGACATTTTTACAGACGATGGAGTCTTCAAAGCGCATCACTCAAGTCGAAGCGATTACATTTGATGGACCACAGGATGCAAAGACCATTTCTGATGTAGAAGACCCCGTGCTGCGATATGAGCTAATGCTATCAACATTTTATTACCCTTCGTTAGAGAATTTACGTGATAAAATCCCAGCAATCGACATACCAGAAGCGGGAAACAAAGCTGATCCATTTCAAACGTTAGGTAATCATTAATGAAGTTGATACATAAAGATGAACGAGGACTGACGCTGATTGAAGTTCTAGCGGTTCTTGTAATTTTAGGAATTGTAGCAGCGGTGGCATTTCTCTTTACAAGTAAAGTCATTCAACAATCAAAAGGTCAAGCGTTCGTAGCTAACGCTATTGCTATGAAGGAGTCAGCCACTTTACATAAGCGTTCAAACGAAGTGATCTTAGATGGAAAAGTGGAAGGGAAGCTGACGTATCAAGAATTGATTGAAGAAGGTTATCTTGAGCCGCTCATGGACCCTTATACGAATAAAGAATGGACGACAACAGAAGATGCTGACGGTTCATTTGTAGAGATTCGCTTTGAAGATAATCGCTTAAATTACTATGTTTGCCTAAAGAGTGATACAAAAGTACTTTGCCAAGAGGACGGAGTAGGGATTTTGTCATCGGAGCTTGCGGTCGACAAAATTAAAAATCGTGTAATAAAATAGCGAAACCTTTTATAACAAGACGACAAATGTCTTGTTATTTTTTTTGTCGTCTATGATAGCATGGTAAAAAGTGTATGTGTTAGGTAGCAAAAGGTGGTGAAAAGGTGGACAAGCAAAATCCAAAAGTTACGGTCAAAATTAATGGTAGGGAAAAGAACATAAAAGATACGGATACGCCTAAGGAAAAGGAAGAAGAGGTAGTGTGGGTTCTTCCGGAAAAAGTCGAGGTGTCTGAGCGCAAAGTCGTTTCAATTGAAGAAGTGCGCAACGAAAAGAAAAAACAGCCGAAAAAACTGAAAGAGCAAGTGGGGAAAATATCCATCAAGAAATCATCGTTTTCAGCAGCGAGGAAATTTATTGTGATTGTAGGATTAGCGGTTACCGTTGGCGTCGGGTTTGGAATGTTTGGTTTAAATACGATTACAAATGATAAGCAGCCGTCTCCAGTCAGTCAGAGCCCATCCGCAGTTGCGGTTAACTCCGCAGTGACCGATCATTCGGAGCAAACAAAAGCGACTGAAAAAGAACTGAAAGAAGACGCAAAGCCTGGGGCAACGGCCACGGTTGATGCTTTCTCAATCTATATTGTACAAGCAGGTGTTTTCTCTTCAAAAGAAGCGGCAGCAAAAGCAAAAGAAAGTCTAAGCGGAGAAAGCGTTGTGTTTGGTCAAAGCAATGCCTATACCATTGTCGTAGGTGCTAGTACGAGTGAAGCAAAGGCTAAAGAACTGAGCGATGCCTATAAAAAAAGTGGTGAAGACGCCTATGTAAAATCATATGAGATGAAAGGTGCTGCTCAGCTGGCAGAAAGTGACGAAAAAGTGATGTCCACGCTTCAACCATTTATGGCCAATGTGATGGATCAAGTGGGAAAAGTAGTGGAAGGAAACAAAGCGTCAAGCGTGAGTGAAGTTAAGAAAGAACTGGATAAAATCCAAGAGCAAACGGATAATAAAGAGATAGGAAAGCTAATTAAAACGCTAGAACAATCGGTTTCCTCTCTTGAGTCATTTAATCAGTCTAGTAAAAAAAGCGATGGTGATCAAGCGACAAAGTATATGCTAACGTCCCTTGTTCAGTATCAGCAAATTATTAAAAAGTAAATCAGGTGGCGCTTGCTACCTGATTTGTTTATTGTAAAAAATAGTTAATCTTGTTAAAATTGAGATGTGTTCTTTTTTTCAAATATTCGAAGTGTAAAGGTTGAGATCAATGAACAAAGAATTAATATTAGCCTCTGGCTCTCCTCGTCGTAAAGAACTGCTACAGCAGCTTCACATTCCTTTTTCCGTACATGTAAGCAACGTTGATGAAAAAGTTAATCACAACTATTCACCGTCTGAAGTGGTGATGGACTTAGCGTTGCAAAAAGCGTCTGATGTTGCAACTCTGTATCCGAATCATATTGTGCTAGGATCCGATACGGTTGTTGTGTACAAAGACAGTATTTTAGGAAAGCCAGCTAGCGAAGCAGAAGCAGTTAAAACTTTAGAGATGCTTTCAGGAAAAAAACATCAAGTGCTCACAGGAGTGGCTCTTGTGGAAGGTGAGCAAGTTCAGACATTTTATGAAAAAACAGATGTTGAATTTTGGCCGTTAACAGTAGATGAAATTACGCAGTACGTTCGAACGGGTGAGCCAATGGACAAGGCGGGCTCGTACGGTATACAAGGCCTAGGAGCTGTGTTTGTCAAAAGCATTCAAGGTGATTACTTCTCTGTTGTTGGTCTGCCATTGTCTCGCACAATAAGAGAACTGAGAAAGCGTGGTTTTGTCTACTCCATTTGAGGAGGGAAACCATTTGATGAATGAGTCATTGATAATGAAAGATTTTCCATATGAAGAAAGACCAAGGGAGCGCCTCATGCTAAAAGGTGCTTCCAGTTTATCAAATCACGAGCTTATCTCTATCCTGCTTCGAACAGGAACGAAAGAAGAATCCGTTCTTCAACTTGCCAACCGAATCCTTCGCTATTTTGATGGATTGGAGCTATTGCAAAATGCAACGCTGGATGAAATGGTAAGAATGAAGGGGATTGGACAAGCAAAAGCAGTTCACCTTATTGCTGCGATTGAACTCGGAAAGCGAATGGCTCAGGTGAAACCAGGAGTAAAGTATGCTATTCGAAGCCCAGAAGATGGAGCAAATTACGTAATGGAAGAAATGCGTACATTACTTCAAGAGCATTTTGTCTGTCTTTACTTAAATACGAAAAATCAGGTTCTTCATAAACAAACCATTTTTATTGGTAGCCTCAATTCATCGATTGTACACCCCCGTGAAGTCTTTAAAGAAGCTTTCCGTCGCTCGGCAGCCTCTATTATTTGTGTACACAATCATCCTTCCGGAGACCCTACACCTAGTCGAGAAGATATCGATGTGACTAAACGCTTACAAGAGTGTGGATTAATCATTGGTATTGAACTTTTAGACCATTTAATTATCGGGGATCGAAAATATATTAGCTTAAAAGAAAAAGGATATATGTAATGCTATGCTTTTTAATTTCCTTGAGTTATAATAGTAGTCATGATTTTAAATGACAAGTTCTTTACAATCATCGGTTATTAATAGACAAAGTATGAAAATATATCATACAATATTTGGCGTTGACATCTATAAAAGAAGTATAGAAAATAAAAAATGTTAATAATGAAATGGTGAAATCGACTGAGAGGGTTTAGCCTTTGCATTTCGGTAAGAGAAAGGAAGAGACACATGTTTGGAATCGGTACTAGAGACCTTGGAATAGATTTAGGTACTGCAAATACACTTGTTTATGTTAAAGGAAAAGGAATCGTTGTACGTGAACCGTCAGTTGTAGCATTACAAACAGATACAAAGCAAATCGTAGCGGTTGGTAATGATGCAAAAAATATGATTGGTCGTACACCTGGAAATGTTGTAGCACTTCGTCCTATGAAAGATGGAGTAATTGCAGATTATGAAACAACAGCAACAATGATGAAATATTACATCAAACAAGCGCAAAAGACAAAAAGTTTGTTTGCTGGCAAGCCTTATGTAATGGTATGCGTACCATCGGGAATTACGGCTGTTGAGAAGCGCGCAGTCATTGACGCAACTCGTCAAGCAGGCGCTCGTGATGCTTATACAATTGAAGAGCCATTCGCAGCAGCAATCGGTGCGAATTTACCTGTTTGGGAACCAACAGGAAGCATGGTTGTTGATATCGGTGGCGGTACCACAGAAGTAGCCATTATCTCACTAGGTGGTATTGTAACATGTCAGTCAATCCGTATTGCCGGAGACGAAATGGATGAAGCAATCATCCAATATATTCGCAAAAATTACAATCTTATGATTGGTGAACGTACGTCAGAAGCGTTAAAAGTGGAAATTGGTTCAGCAGGTATCCCTGAAGGAATCGACAACATGGAAATTCGTGGACGTGACTTATTAACTGGATTACCAAAAACAATTGAGATTTCAGCAGAAGAGATTGCTGATGCGCTGAAAGATACGGTTTCAGCAATTGTTGATTCAGTAAAAGGTACGCTTGAAAAAACACCACCAGAACTAGCGGCAGATATTATGGATCGCGGAATTGTATTAACAGGCGGTGGCGCTTTACTGCGTAATTTAGATCGTGTAATTAGTGAAGAAACAAATATGCCTGTTGTCATTGCAGAAGATCCGTTAGACTGCGTAGCAATTGGAACAGGAAAAGCATTAGATAATATTGATTTATTCAAAAATCGTACAAGCGATTCGTATCGCTAAACAGTAAGAGGTGTAAATCGTGCCACAGTTTTTTTTAAATAAGCGTCTAGTTATTTTGTTAGTTAGTATTATTGTATTAGTGGCATTGATTGGTTTTTCGTTAAATGGTCGTAAAGATGTAACGTGGCCTGAACAGTTTGTGAAAGACACGGTCGGTCTTGTTCAGGCTACATTTCACCAACCCGCACAGTATGTAGCGGGTTTCTTTGAAAATGTAGGTGACCTAAAGCGTACATATGAAGAAAATGAAGTGCTAAAAGCACGTCTTGATGAGCGTATGCAATTAGAAGCGAAAGTAAGTGAGCTAGAAACAGAAAATGATAAGCTGCGTGAACAAATGGATAAAGAAAGCGACCTCAAAGCTTACGATCCAATTGAAGCAACGGTTATCGCTCGAAACCCAGACCGTTGGCATGACGTTATTGCCATTGATAAAGGAAAAGTTCACAATGTTGAAGAAAACATGGCCGTGATTACGCCAGGTGGACTAATTGGGAAGGTGAAACATGCTTCTCAGTTTACTTCAACGGTTCAATTAATTAGCTCATCCGATCGCACCAACCGCGTATCGGCTAAGATTCAAGCGGAAAAACCTGTGTACGGTTTAATTGAAGGATACGACGAAGAAGAACAAGCTCTTTTATTAAGACGAATTCCATTTGATGCTGAAATTAAAGAAAAACAAAAAGTTGTTACCTCTGGCCTTGGAGGCGAAGATGGTGTATTTCCAAGCGGACTTGTTATTGGAGAAATTACGAAAATTGAGCCTGATGAGTACGGTTTAACACAAAAAGCATACATTAAGCCATCAACGGACTTATACGATCTTGATCATGTTATGGTCGCTAAAAGAAGTACAGTGATGTCTGAAGACAGCTTAGAAGCAGAGGAGGAAGAGTGATGAAACGCTTCCTCTTACCTTTCATAATTCTAGTTATTTTTATGTTAGAAAGCATTTTTGTGAACTTTGTTGCGATGCAGCCAGCTTTTCGAGACTGGCTTTTATCGCCGCGCTTTGTTTTAATTGCGCTCGTATTTATGACCATCTATATTAATCGCAAGCAGGCGATGATTTTTGGGATTGTTTTTGGATTTTTATATGATATTGCCTTTACGGACGTACTGGGTATTTATGCACTTGGCTTACCAGCCGTTTGCTATATCGTGTCACAGCTTATAAAGATTTGGCAAAACAATTTGTTAGTGGTGCTTTTAATTTGTTTGATCGCAGTTGCCATTATTGAGTTTTATGTATATGGCATTAATACAATTATCGGGGTATCGGATATGCTAATGGGGCGTTTCTTAGCCGAACGATTTTATGTAACTCTGATTTTAAATGCAATTTTTACGGTGATTTTTGCGCTACCTCTACAAAAGTGTTTTCAATATTTTTCACTGTTTTATGCAAAGGAACGATAATACTTCAAAAAAAGTCAATTTTCTAGTTCCAAATTCGTAGAAATGTTGTGATTCTGCGAGTGAAAAAAAGGAATTGGTAAGTCTCTGTCGAAATTATATATTCGTTGAGGTGAGCGTCTTGAATAAACAAAAGCAACAAAATATAACTATTAAAGGAACGAAAGATGGACTAACGCTCCATCTCAATGACGCATGTTCGTTCGAGGAGCTATTAGCTGAACTACAGACGAAGCTTTTGACGAATAAACATGGAGATGACGAGCAGCATGTCACCGTATATGTAAAAGCTGGAAATCGTTTTATGACTGAAGACCAGGAAAACGAGTTAAAGGCGCTCATCGAGAAGAATCGACACTTAGTAGTCAAAAAAATCGATAGTAACGTCATTTTAAAACAGGATGCATTACGGGTAAAAGAAGAAGAAGAATTAGTTTCTGTTGCAAAAGTTGTTCGCTCAGGACAAGTACTTCACGTCGAAGGAGACTTATTGTTAATCGGCGACGTCAATCCTGGGGGAACCATTGTAGCAGGGGGAAATCTTTTTATATTAGGTGCTTTAAAAGGAATTGCTCATGCAGGGTATCGTGGTAATAAAACAGCGGTTATTGCAGCTTCAATTATGCAACCGTCTCAGCTTCGAATTGCTGATGTTATCACACGACCTGAAGAAGAGGATAGTGAAAAAGAGCAAAGTGTCATGGAGTGTGCGTATTTAGATGACGCGAATCAAATAGTTATAGACCGCGTTCAAGGTTTAGCGAGTCTACGACCTAACTTGACAAGGTTAGAAAGGAGAATTTGACAGTGGGAGAGGCTATTGTTGTTACGTCTGGTAAAGGTGGAGTTGGAAAAACAACGACATCTGCCAACTTAGGTACTGCGCTAGCGTTAGCTGGAAAGCGCGTTTGTTTAGTAGACACTGATATCGGTCTGCGCAACTTAGATGTTGTGATGGGACTGGAAAATCGAATTATATATGATCTTGTAGACGTGGTAGAAGGGCGCTGCCAACCTCAAAAAGCCTTAATTAAAGACAAACGATTTGAATGTTTGTATCTGCTTCCTGCTGCTCAAACGAGCGATAAGACAGCTGTTCAGCCAGAGCAAATGCGCGAGCTGATTCTTGAATTAAAGCAAGAGTATGACTATGTCATTATTGATTGCCCAGCTGGTATTGAGCAGGGATATAAAAATGCAGTAGCTGGCGCAGATAAAGCGCTTGTTGTGACAACTCCGGAAGTGTCAGCTGTTCGTGATGCTGATCGCATTATTGGGTTGCTCGAGCAAGAAGATATTGAATCGCCAAAGCTTGTCATTAACCGAATTCGAAGCCATATGATGAAAAACGGAGATATGCTTGATGTGGATGAAATTGCTCAGCTGCTTGCAGTTGACCTCATCGGAATTGTAGCCGATGATGAAAATGTCATTAAAGCATCTAATAGCGGTGAGCCCATCGTTATGGACCCATCTAGTAAGGCTTCCATTGCTTATCGTAATATTGCGCGACGAATTCTTGGTGAAACCGTTCCTTTACAATCGCTTGATGATGAAAATAAAGGGATGTTCGCACGCATCAAACGATTCTTTGGTGTACGTGCATAAAAACAAAGCGTTTGTTTGAAAAGCTTCCATTGTGGAAGCTTTTTTTGTTTCACTATTCATCATTTTTATCCTGTCATAACGATGCCGGACAAGTCATACATTAAATTATATAAGTTTAAGGACAAGGAGAATGATGAATCATGAATCGACGTGCTGATGAAATTCGAAAGCGAATTGCTGAGCGTAAAAAAAGGCAGCTTTCTACTGCTAAGAAAATCCCGCATGAACCGCTTCATACGTCATTGATGAGTGAAGAAGAAAAGTATGGACTTCCTGATTATTCACCTATTGAATATACACCTACTAAAAGTAGCGGTGAGCGCTATCCCTTTTTTCGAAAAGAGCGCTTCTTTTTTAAAGTCTTAGCGTCAGCTTGCTTAGTACTTATCGTCGCTATTTTATTTAAAAGTCCTTCCCCAACGTTTGAAAAAGCAAGGGTGTACATCTCTACAGCGATGGATCAAGAATTTCAGTTTGCTGCTGTTTCATCTTGGTACGAAGATCAATTTGGCAAACCGCTCACGCTTTTACCACAAAAGGCTGAACCTAAAAGCGATGAACAAAGCGTCAGCGGAGATTATGTTATGCCTGCATCTGGAAAAGTAATGGAGACCTTTGAAGAAGATAAGCAGGGTGTAACGATTCAAACGGGAGCAGATTCTGTTGTCGAAGCGATGAGCGAAGGAATTGTTCGCTATGTTGGAAAACGAGATGGAATTGGAAACACAGTAATTATCCAACATGCTGATGGCTCTGAAACATGGTATGGGCAACTAAAGACGGTTGATGTAAACGTTTATGACTTTGTTAATAAAGGAAAACAACTTGGCGTAGTAGCGAGTTCAGATGACGGAGAAACAGGCCTCTTTTATTTTGCAATTAAAAAAGGTGAAAAGTTTGTGGACCCTAGTCAGGTGATTCAATTTGAATAGCTACTTATCACTGCTGATGAAAATTCATATTCACCCTCTGTTGTGGGGGGTTTTTATTATTGGGATTTTTACAGCGGCGATTAAGCCGCTGATGATTTTGTTTGTGATTATCCTTATTCATGAGTTGGGTCATGCGCTTGCTGCTCACCATTTTTCATGGCGAATCAAGCGAATTATGCTGCTGCCGTTTGGTGGAGTAGCGGAAGTGGATGAACATGGAAACCGTCCATTTCGTGAAGAGCTAATCGTTACGATTAGCGGACCTATTCAGCATATTTGGCTCGTTGGCGGTGCTTATTTATTTGCTGAGCTTGGTTGGATTCAAGCGGAAACGTATGAACAATTTCTCTATCAAAATGCGCTTATCTTCTTTTTTAATTTGTTACCTATTTGGCCTCTAGATGGAGGAAAGATTTTGTTTTTATGGTGCAGTAGATATGCGCCGTTTTTAACAGCACATGAACGAATGCTAAAACTATCAAGTGGATTTTTAATAGCGTTATGCCTCTATACGGCCATTTTTTATGCAATGCACCTTCATTTATGGATGGTGCTAGCCTTTTTGATTCTTTGTCATTATCAAGAATGGCGAAACCGTCATTTTGTCTACATGCGCTTTTTACTAGAACGATATCATGGGAAAGAAAATGCAATTTCTACTTTACAGCCAGTAACTGCTTCTGCAAATGAGCAGATTTATGATGTATTAAAAAAGTTTAAAAGAGGCTGTAAGCATATGGTTGTGTTTCAAGCAAACGGTGAAGCGTTGAGAATTGATGAAAACGAACTGCTTCATGCTTATTTTGTGGAGAAAAGAGTGGACAGCTCGCTTGATGAACTTGTATCTATCTATTAAAATCAAGTAACATATAAAGAAGGTAAGGTTCGGCTGAACGTGTAGCCGGACTTTTTTTATTGAACATTAAAGAAGTGGAGATTTAAACGTGAGAAAATGTATTATTAATGCTGCAACAAAATCGAAGCGCATTGCCGTTATAAATGATGGAGAGCTAGAAGAGATTTATTTAGAAGAGCAGAATAAGCACCAAATTGTTGGTGATATTTATATAGGTCGAGTTGTGAGGGTTGTACCAGGTATGCAGGCCGCTTTTGTTGATATTGGTCTATCACAAAATGGATTTATTCATCAGCAAGAGCTCGTTTCATATCGAAATGATTCGGACACTCAAAGAGACAGTAAGCCAATGTCAGCTTTTATTCGAGAAGGAGAAGCTATTGTTGTTCAGGTGATTAAAGAAGGAATTGGAACAAAGGGACCGCGCTTAACCGGTGTGATTGAATTTGCAACGGAAGAACTTGTTTATTTACCAGACGGAAACTATGTGGCAACTTCGAAAAAGATGAAGGAGAAAGAGCGAGTTAAGTGGAAGCAGCTTGGTCAACAGCTGGTTGAAGAGAAAGAAGGCCTTGTCTTTCGGACAGCTGTTCAATCGCTGACAGAGGAACAGGTAATAAAGAGAGTCAAAGAGCTGCGAGTTCAGTATCAACATGAAATCGTAGCGAACAAGAATCAAAAGGCACCGAAGCTCTTAAAAAAAGGCCAAGAGTTTTTGAATGCATTTGTACAAAATGCGAGTAAAAAATCAATACAAGAATTCGTAGTGGATGATTTTACTGAATACCAACAGCTTCTTAAGGCGTATCCAACATTACCTTTTTACTATTATAAAGGCACTGAAAGCGTATTTGAGCACTATGAGATTGAAAGCCAATTGGAAAAACTTTTGAAACGCATTGTTTGGCTGAAGAGCGGTGGCTATATTGTCATTGATGAAACAGAAGCAATGACGGTAGTGGACGTAAATACAGGAAAGTTTAGCGGGAAAAGCTCATTGAGAGAAAACATTTTACGCGTTAATAAAGAAGCTGCTTTTGAGATAGCTAAGCAGCTAAAGCTTCGCCACATTGGCGGGATGGTATTGATTGATTTCATTAACATGAGCAGCCGACAAGATCGTGATGAAGTGCTAAAGTATGTTCAAGACATTGTAAAAGAGGATGAAGTTCGTACTACCGTAGTTGGGTTTACTGAACTCGGTATTTTGCAGCTAACGCGCAAAAAGGTACGTGATAGCATCGGTTCTACCTTAACGACGGCTTGTCAGGTTTGCAATGGAACAGGACGAGTAATGGATGCAGAAGCCATTGCGTTTCAAATTGAGCGTAAGCTATGGGAATATCGATTTTCAACAGAAGAAGCCATTTGGGTTGAAACGCGCGAAGATGTAGAAAAATACTTAAAGAACGATGGTTTCTTTCATGCGATAGAAGAAATGATTGGACTGAAGCTTTACTGTACGCCAACGCTTTCAGCTTCTCATATGTACCATGTTAAATACGTTGGGAAAGAATCTGTCATTCGGGACAGATTAAGAAAGTAATCTTTTTATGAATAAAGTTGCAAATGTAATTGACACTTACCTTCATACTGTAGTAAGATTTAATATGTTGGTTTGTAGCACCCGTGCTACAACCGCTCAGAACAGGTTTTAAGTCTAGTATAGGCACCTGTGATGGCGAGTCTTAGTTTTTAGAGGAGGTGCAGAGAATGTACGCAATTATCGAAACTGGTGGTAAACAAATTAAAGTAGAAGCTGGTCAAGCAATCTACATCGAAAAACTTGCTGGTGAACAAGGCGAAACAGTTACTTTTGATAAAGTATTATTTGTAGGTGGCGACAACGTTAAAGTTGGTGCTCCATTTGTTGAAGGTGCAACAGTTACGGCTAAAGTTGAAAAACAAGGTCGTGCTAAGAAAATCACTGTATTCAAATACAAAGCAAAGAAAAACTATCGTCGTAAGCAAGGTCACCGTCAACCTTACACAAAAGTTGTTATCGACGCTATCAACGCGTAAGATTAGCATCTGATGATTAAGGTGACAATTTCTCGTAACGCAAACAAGCAAATCGACGGGTTCACGATGAGTGGACATGCTGAATTTTCCGAGCATGGAAAAGATCTTGTTTGTGCGGGAGCATCGGCAGTTTCATTTGGCACTTTAAACGCTATTCATTCAATAACCGGCGTAACGCCAGTTATCAAGCAGGGTGGAGATGGTGGATATCTTCGCTGTGAGATTCCAGGAAATGTTGATTTATCAGCATTGGAGCAAATTCATCTTTTGCTAGAAGGAATGGTCGTGTCTTTGAAAACAATCGAATTAGACTACAGTAAATATATAAAAATTAACGACAATTAAACAGGAGGTGGATGTCATGTTAGTAAGATTAGACCTTCAATTCTTCGCTTCTAAAAAAGGAGTAGGTAGTACTAAAAACGGTCGTGATTCAATCTCGAAACGTCTTGGTGCTAAACGTGCTGATGGCCAATTCGTAACTGGTGGTTCAATTTTATACCGTCAACGCGGTACTAAAATTTACCCAGGTGCAAACGTAGGTCGTGGTGGAGATGATACTCTATACGCTCAAATCGACGGTATCGTTAAATTCGAACGTTTCGGTCGTGACCGTAAAAAAGTATCTGTATATCCAGTAGCTCAAGAAGCATAAGCTGTGAAAAGAAAACTCTAACCTCAATGGAGGTTAGAGTTTTCTTTTTGTAGAATAATTCACCTATTCTCCACTGGAATTTGTTATAATCGAACATATTAAATAACAATGATGCGAGATGTTTTTTATCGCCTAGAAGTTACTTATGCTCGAGTCAAAAGTTAGTTAGGAGTGCGAAAATGAAAAAAGAGTGGGATGTTGTCGAAGTATTAAAATATGCTAGGCATGATTGGCTAAATAAGATACAGCTAATCAAAGGCAATTTAGCACTGAATCGGGTAGATCGAGCAAACGACATCATCAATACAATCGTGAACGAGTCACAGCACGAATCAAAATTAACAAGCATGAATATGCATTTGTTCACAGGTTTTGTTATGACTTACCACTGGTATAACCACGCGGTTCGGTTAGAACTTGAAGTGCTCGGAAACGCTCAGGATTTATCAAAGTATGATAATGAAGTATACAAATGGTGCCGTTATTTAACGGGTTTGCTAGAATCTCATATTGATTATCATGCTGATAATTATTTGAGTATTTCATTATGCACCGAAGAGCAGGAACCTCGTTTCTTTTTTGATTTTAGTGGAATACTAACGGATATGCAAAATTTACAAGAACAGCTCGGTAGTTATGAATATGGTCAAATGCTTACATGCGTTGAACAAGAAATTCTTCCAACTGAGTTTAATATTCAAATTAAGTTAAATACATGAGTAGATCTCTTTTGTACAAGCGTACAGAAGAATGAACTAGAACGGAGTGAAAGTACATGTTTGTAGATCAGGTCAAGGTATATGTGAAAGGTGGCGACGGAGGAAATGGTATGGTTGCCTTCCGCCGTGAAAAGTATGTGCCAAAAGGAGGTCCAGCTGGTGGTGACGGTGGTCACGGAGCAGACGTTATCTTTGAAGTAGAAGAAGGGTTACGTACGCTGATGGATTTTCGCTATAAGCGACACTTTAAAGCAGATCGTGGTGAGCACGGCATGTCAAAAGGCCAGCACGGGCGCAATGCAGAAGCAATGGTTGTTAAAGTTCCACCAGGAACAGTTGTGGTTGATGCAGAGACAAAAGAAACAATTGCAGATTTAGTAGAACACGGTCAGCGTGCGGTTATTGCAAAAGGTGGACGCGGAGGTCGAGGAAATACGCGTTTTGCAACGCCAGCTAACCCGGCTCCAGAGCTTTCTGAAAACGGAGAGCCAGGACAAGAGCGCGATGTTATCCTTGAGCTAAAAGTACTGGCGGATGTTGGATTAGTTGGATTCCCAAGCGTAGGAAAATCAACTTTACTATCGGTTACGTCTGCTGCGAAGCCAAAGATTGCCGAGTATCATTTTACAACGCTTGCACCAAATCTAGGAGTCGTTGAAACGGGAGACAACCGTAGTTTTGTTATGGCGGATTTACCAGGTTTAATTGAAGGTGCACACGAAGGCGTTGGTTTAGGACATCAGTTTTTACGCCACATTGAACGTACGCGAGTTATTGTTCACGTAGTAGACATGTCTGGATTAGAAGGTCGCGATCCTTACGAAGACTATCTAACAATCAATGAAGAGCTACGCCAATATAATTTACGCTTAACAGAGCGTCCACAAGTGGTAGTAGCAAATAAAATGGATATTCCAGAAGCGGCAGAAAACTTAGCTCGTTTTAAAGAAAAAATTGGAGATGAAGTAAAAGTATTCCCTATCTCTGCTGCAACGCGTGACGGAATACGCGAATTGTTGTTTACGGTAGCTGATCTTGTAGACACAACGCCTGAATTCCCAATGCATGAAGAGGAAGATTTATCGACTCACCGCGTACTTTACAAGCACGAGAAGAAGGAAGTTGAATTCCAAATTACACGCGATAGCGACGGTTCATTTGTATTAGATGGCGAAAAAGTCGAAAAGCTGTTCAAGATGACAGATTTCTCAAGAGACGAATCTGTTCGTCGCTTTGCTCGTCAGCTTCGTGGTATGGGCATAGACGAAGCGCTTCGTGAAAGAGGCGCAAAAGATGGAGATATTGTAAAGCTATTTGAATATGAGTTCGAATTTATCGACTAATCATTCATGTCACGGGGGAGGGGCTTGACTTGGATAAGGCGGATAAGCAGTTTTATTTAGTACGAGAAGATGTATTGCCAGAAGCAATGAAGAAAACGCTGGATGCAAAGCTGCTAATTGAACGTGGAAAATCAGCTTCCGTAGCCGATGCAGTTCAAGAGGTTGACTTAAGCCGCAGTGCTTTTTATAAATATAGAGATACTGTGTTTCCATTTCAAACGGTTGTTACACAGCGAATTATTTCGCTCTTTTTTCACCTGGAAGATCGCTCAGGTACGCTATCTCATTTACTAAGTGTCGTAGCCTCTTCGGGTTGTAACGTGTTAACGATTCACCAAACCATTCCGCTGCAAGGTAGAGCAAACGTTACGCTCTCACTAGATATTGCAAGTATGAAGGTTGAGTTGAACGATTTGTTACGAGAGTTAAAAAGACTTGCATTTGTGGACAAGGTTGAAGTCCTTGGTTCAGGTGCTTAACTAGAAAGCAGACATAGACAGGAGAGAGAAGAATCGTGGGGAAAGTAGGATATTTAGGACCAAAAGCAACATTTACACATGTAGCAGTTCAAGAAGTATTTTCAGAATATGAGCAGATTCCCTTTAAGACTATTCCATCTTGTATTGATGCGGTGTATAACGAAGAAGTAGAGTATGGAATCGTTCCGCTTGAAAATGCACTAGAAGGTTCCGTTAATTTAACACTTGATTATTTAATTCATGAGCATCGTCTTCCAGTAGTAGGCGAGATCATTTTACCGATTCGTCAGCATTTGATGGTTCATCCTGATCATGCAGACAAATGGGAAGAGGTCAAGGCTGTTTATTCACATCCTCATGCCATTGCGCAGTGCCATAAGTTTTTATATGGCAGCTTAGCTCATGTTCCTGTAGAAGAAATGACATCAACAGCATTTGCTGCAAAATATGTTAGCGAGAACCCTGGAGAAGTTGTTGGTGCGATTGCCAACGGGCTAGCTGCTAAGGAGTATGGGCTTCATATCGCACGCCCAAATATTCATGATTATGATCACAACACGACTCGATTCGTTGTACTTCATAAGGATAGAACTCGCGCAGTGCCATTTGAGCAAGAGAATGGTTACAAGACGACGTTAATGATTACATTACCATCGGATCAAGCAGGAGCACTACATCAAGTACTGTCTGCGTTTGCATGGCGTAAGCTAAACCTATCTAAAATTGAATCAAGGCCAATGAAGACAGGATTAGGAAACTACTTCTTTATTGTCGATATTGAACAGAAAATGGACGAGGTGCTCATCCCAAGCGCGATTGCTGAACTTGAAGCACTTGGATGTAAGGTAGCTGTTTTAGGAAGCTATCCCCATACGCTACTCGACCAAAAAATCCCGCTATAAAACATAGCGGGATTTTTTTATTCACTCTTTAATAGGTAGCCAGCTTGCTCAAGTGCATGACAGGCTGCATCAAGCTTCTGAACGGAGTCTGCTTCAAGCGTGTGAAGGTGGGTGCCTTCTGTTAATTGTGAAAGATAGGTTGCGTTGGTTTGATTAATCTTGTGTAAAAAAGCTTCTACATCTTTACGAGTTTGAACCATCATTGAAGCCGTAAGCTCTCCGTATACGGGGTGTTCAATGATTACATCTTTTACGCACACTCCGTGGTCTACGATGAGAAAAAGCTCTTTCTCTGTATCTTCAGGTGCGTGATGACAAGCAATAATTCGCTGCTGAGAGGATGCCTGGCCAGGAGACTGCATATAAATATAGCCTTGGCTTGTGGCTAAAATAGGTTCATTACGGGCTTTTAAGAGCGAGATATCTTGCACAATCACCTGTCTGCTTACCTTTGTTCTTTTTGATAGTTCACTGCCTGTCATCGGCTTCTGTTCATCTTTTAACCATTGTAAAATGAGTTCTCGTCGCTCTTCACCTAAAACTTTGCGTTGATTTTCTGACATGGTCTTACCGCTCCTTCATAATCTCTTTATGTAATAAATGAAGCACATTCATTAGTTCATCTAAATCTTTCGTAGTCGTATGCAAACTAAAGGAAATGCGAATGAAATTTTTGGCTTGCTCTGGACTTTTTCCAATAGCTAGTAGCGAACGAAGAGGGGCTTGTTTATGAACTGTACAAGCGCTGCCCGTTGCTACTGCGATATTGTGACGATTACATTGTAACATAACATACTGACCTTGTACGTTGCGGAACGTTAGTCCGATTATACCAGGAAAGTGAGCTGAGCTAGCTGCTTCCATCTCAACGAATCCCTGTAACTCCTTGATGCGTATAAGCAAGTATGACTTTAAGTGTTCGAAGTGATTGTAGGCTTGTTTTAACTGAGTATAAGCATGTTCAGCAGCCGTCGTAAACGCTGCAATTCCAGGGACGTTCACAGTTCCTCTATGGCTTTCTGTAAGGAAATGAGTTAGGGAAGCAGAAGCTTTAGAAGAACTTGGTTGAATGTAAACGAATCCGACGCCTTTTGGACCATATAGTTTATGGCTTGATACTGATAAGCTATCAATGTTTGCTTCTTTCACGTTAATCGGTAATTTTCCAAATGACTGCACACAGTCGCAGTGGAACCAAATGTCTCGTTTTTTTAACAGTTGTCCAATATCATAAACGGGCTGAATTGATCCTAGCTCGTGATTGACATGCTGAATGGCTACAAGAACTGTGTCGTCTTGAATGGCGTCTTGCAAAGCTTCTATCGACACAACGCCATCTTTTGTGACTGGTAGATAAGTAATAGTATACTCTACTTCTTGGAACGAAGAGAGAGCCTGTAAGACGGAGGAATGCTCTAACGAAGTCGTTATAATGTGTTTTCCTCTATGCTCTGTGTAATGGAGAAGCGAGCGGATAGCAAGTACGTTTGATTCCGTGCCTCCGCTTGTAAAGTAGATGGCTTGTTGCTCTCCATTAATAAGAGAAGCGAGCTGATGTCGACATAAAGAAAGCAAATCATCTGCTTGCGTACCAACCGTATGTAAGCTGTTTGTATTTCCATAATACGATGTGGCCGCTGTGTGATATGCTTGGATTGATTCCTTACTCATGGGCGTGGTTGAAGCATAGTCAAGGTAAATCATAGCTTTCCCTCTTTCGTTCAAAATAAAAAATATCTTGTCTTTTATTTAATAATATGTAAATATAAGTGTCAATACACATGTAAAGTTAATTGTCTTGTTTTTTGTTTTTATAAATTAACAGAAGTGTAAGAGGTGAAGCATGCATAAGACGGACGTGTTGATTATTGGAAGTGGATTGGCAGCTTTAGCTACGGCTTCTGCTTTGTATCCATATAAGAAAGTTACGATTGTAACAAAAGGAAGCATAGAACAAAACAATTCTGTATTAGCGCAAGGTGGAATTGCAGCGGCGGTGGGAAACCATGATAGTTGGCAAGAACATGCTTATGATACGTTAGCAGCTGGTAGCAGTCACTGCAGCGAAGAGACCGTACATATATTAACTAAAGAAGGAATCAGCTGCGTATTCGACTTCATTGCTAACGGCATGGAGTTTGATCAATTCCAAAATGGCAGCCTGCATTTTGGTAGAGAAGGAGCTCATCGATTAAATCGAATTTTGCATGCAGGAGGAGACCAAACGGGTGCTTTATTATTTGCCTTTTTAAAGAAGCGCGTATTACCTCATGTTGAAATTATAGAGCATCAAATTGTTCATAAGCTAATTTGTGATGAACAAGGATGTATTGGAGCGATTGGAGAAGGACGAAAAGGGAAGATACAAGCGTATTTAGCAGAGCATGTTGTAGTGGCTACTGGTGGAATCGGCGGTTTGTATCAGTATACGTCCAATCATGCTTACGCCACTGGAGACGGCTTGATGCTTGCTTATGATGTGGGAGCAGAACTTGAAGATTTAGAATTTATTCAGTTTCACCCTACGCTCTTGCGAGAGGGGAATCATGCTGCTGGACTGGTATCAGAAGCGGTACGCGGTGAAGGAGGCGTGCTCGTAACTGAAGATGGAGAGCGCTTCATGAAAGGAATTCAGCCGTTTGAAGACCTATCGTCGCGAGATATTGTAGCAAGAGCAGTTTTTGGGCAAATACAAAAAGGAAAAGATGTCTTTTTAGATATTAGCGAAGTAGAAAAGTTTAACAAACGCTTTCCGACAATAAAAGCTCTTTGTCAAAAAGCAAATATTCACCTTTCCAAAAATCGAATACCTGTCATACCAGGTGCACATTTTTTAATGGGTGGAATCAAAGTTAACGAACACGGAGAAACGACCATTCCATCTCTTTATGCTGTAGGAGAAGCAGCCTGTACAGGCGTACATGGTGCAAACCGTCTAGCTAGTAACTCGTTGTTAGAGTGTATCGTATTCGGTAGACGAGCAGGGTGCCATATCCTATCAAAAGAAAGTAGGCGAGTCGTAGATTATAAAACAAACTATCAGATTTCAAGAGTTGAGGAGTCTTTAATTATGCATCAAGCGGATATTCAAGCCGTTATGATGCAGCACGTAGGAATCACTCGAAACGGAGCTGGTCTCCGTCAAGCAATCAGCTGGTTTGATGAGGAGCTAGACTCGTTGGATTTTAGCTTTACAAGGTCATATCCCGAACAACAAAGGCGGCGAATTTTGATGCTCAGACTTGGAAAACTCATAGCTTCTGCAGCGATACATCGATGTGAAAGCAGAGGCGCACATTACAGGTCTGACTTTCCTCAAACTAGTCATCAGTGGGAGAAACAAAAAGTTACTCATGTTTTACGAGGCGTATTAGCGTAATTGGTAATGAATGATACAAAGAAAACGAGGGGAATTGTATGAACGCATTGAAGGTTAAAGCACTTCTTCATCAATTTTTTATTGAAGACGTTGGAGATCAGGATTTGACGAGTGAAGCCATTTTTTCACGTCACGAAACGGGAAGCGCTGAAATTGTCACTAAGCAAAGTGGAGTTTTTGTGGGTGATAGTATTATTACAGAAGGCTTTCAATTACTAAATCAACAAGCGAAAGTTCAGCTTTATATAAAAGATGGACAGTACGTTGAAGCTGGAGATATCATTGCAAAGGTTCACGGACCAATACAAGCAATTTTAACGGGAGAGCGCGTTATATTAAACCTTATCCAGCGCATGAGCGGAATCGCAACGATGACTTTTCAAGCGAGAAAAATAATGGAAGGGACGCATACACAAATTTGTGATACGCGTAAAACAACGCCTGGGCTTCGAGGGTTAGAAAAGTATGCTGTTCGAATGGGTGGAGGAGTTAATCATCGGTTTGGGTTGTACGACGGAGTCATGTTAAAAGATAATCATATTGCGTATGCAGGTTCTATTAAAAACGCTGTTTTAAAAGTGAAAGAATATATTGGACCCATGGTAAAGGTAGAAGTGGAGATAGAGACCCTGGAACAGCTAAAAGAAGCGGTTGAAGCAGACGTAGATATTATTATGTTTGATAACTGCGACCCACAAACGATTAAGAAATGGATTTCTCAGGTACCAAACCACATTACGACAGAAGCTTCTGGTGGAATGAATTTGAATAATATAGCTTTATATAAAGACACGGGTGTTGACTACATCTCCTTAGGAGCATTAACACACTCTGTGCAGTCACTTGATATTAGCTTAAACGTGGAGGAAATGAACTATGAACTTGTTTGAAACGTTAAAGACTAAGACATTACCCTTTGAGTATTCAATGATGTCGGACGAAGAGATGAAGAGAAGAATTAGAATCATTAAGCAAAAGCTTGGCGCTCAGCTTTACATATTAGGACATCATTATCAAAAGGATGAAGTTTACAAGTTCGCGGATGCGGTAGGAGATTCCTTGCAGCTATCTCAAATGGCGGCAGAAAATAAAAAAGCTGCTTATATCGTATTTTGTGGTGTTCATTTTATGGCAGAAACGGCGGATATTTTAACAATGAGTAATCAACGAGTTGTGTTACCTGATATGCGAGCAGGATGTTCTATGGCCGATATGGCTAACATTGAACAAACAGAAAAAGCATGGCCGATTTTGCAATCTTTGTTTGGAGACACGATTATACCGCTTACGTATGTTAATTCCACCGCGGAAATCAAGGCGTTTGTCGGCAAACATCATGGAGCAACCGTGACGTCATCAAACGCAAAAGAAGTGGTTCAGTGGGCGTTTTCTAAAAAACAGCGTATTTTATTTTTACCAGATCAGCATTTAGGAAGAAATACAGCTTATGAATTAGGAGTGCCTCTTTCTGAAATGGCTATTTGGGATCCCATTGAAAATGAGCTCGTTTTTGATGGTGATATAGAAGATGTGAAGATTATCCTGTGGAAGGGACACTGCTCCGTTCATGAAAATTTCACGTTGAAAAACATTGAGCATGTACGTAAAGCACACCCGAACATGAACATCATTGTGCATCCAGAGTGTACGCATGACGTAGTGCAGCACTCTGATTACGCTGGCTCAACAAAGTACATCATGGAGACGATTGAACAAGCTCCATCAGGTTCAGAGTGGGCAATTGGAACAGAAATGAACTTGGTTAACCGCTTGATTCATGCTCATGATGATAAGAAGGTTATTTCACTTAATCCGTATATGTGTCCTTGTTTAACAATGAATCGTATTGATCTTCCTCATTTGCTTTGGTCTTTAGAAATGATTGATAAGGGCACGCCCATCAATGAAATTAAAGTGGAGTCTGAAGTAGCAGAACTGGCTCAAAAAGCACTCAACAATATGCTTGCAATGGTTTAAAGATGTCGGACTAAATGAAAAGTGAAAAACAAGCATAAAAGAGATCCTCTCACATACATTTGTGGTGATGGATCTTTTTTTTATAAAAAAATCCAAACTTTTAAGCATCAAGAATAAAATACTTGTTCAAGGCATATGTTGTGATGAACAAACAGAACTTGCTTTGATTCCGCACATATAGATGAAATATACTCGACTCGGGAGGGGAATGACGTTGAAAATCCATATTGTCCAAAAAGGGGATACCCTTTGGAAAATTGCCCAAAAATATGGCGCAAACTTTGAAGAGCTTAAAAAAATGAACTCACAATTAAGCAATCCAGACATGATTATGCCTGGAATGAAAATTAAAGTGCCAACTGGCGGAGTACCTGTTGCAAATGAAGGGAACTCATTAGGGATTAAAGAAATGCCTAAAGTCCAGCATCCATATAGCGACCAATCAACGAAAGCTTATCCGGTAACAGAAATAGATAGTGAACAATCACCAATTCCGAGCATGCAGCCAGTGAAAAAAGAGATGCCAATTGCTCAGCCGCCGAAGAAGGAAGCACCAGTAGCGCCGAAGAAGGAAGCACCAGTAGCGCCGAAGAAAGAAGCACCAAAGAAGGAAATGCCAAAAAAAGAGGCACCAAAGAAAGAAGCGCCTAAAAAGGAAATGCCTAAGATGCCAAAGCTTCCAAAGATTCAGCCAATCGCTCCTGAAATTGACATTAACAATTACTATACGTTAAACATGGCGATGCAACAGCCGAAAAAAGAAGAGCCAAAAGTAGAAGCTGTTGTAGAGTCATCTGAAAGTCCAGAGATGGAGAGTGTAGAAGCACCGGTACAACAGCCATGCTATCCAATTGTACCAATCTCTCCAGTAATGCCTGGATGTGGATTTCATTATATGCCGTGTTATCCACCGCCAATGCCACCAGCATATCCTGTGTATCCACATCAATGGCAGATGCCACAGGTACAGGGAGCAATGGAAGAAATGGAGTCCATGGAAAATAACCAAATGGTAGCTGGTCAAATGCAACATCCAAATGCGCCAATGCATGCTGCGAATGCACCATTTTACCCAATGATGAATCCGTATATGCCATGTGGTCCGGTTCAATGCTCGCCTTGTCCACCACCTTGGGGATACCAGCAACCTGCGTATCCAATGTATCCGTCGATGCCACAGGTACAAGGTGAAATGATGGAATCTCCAGAGATGGAAAACAATAGCGTAATGGGTATGCAGATGCCATACCAGCAACCGCAAGAAGACTGCGGATGTGGATCTCCTCAGCCCATGCCATATGGACACCAGCAGATGCCGTATGGATACCAACAGATGCCATATGGGTACCAAGATCAGCGCTTGGCACCGTACCCAGCCCCGTATGGACCCCCATTTGGTATGATAGGGGCACCGCCATATCCAGCGGTTGATCCGGATTTATTTAATATACCCGATTATGAAGAAGATGAAGATTAATAACGGCAGAGGCGATGACTCTATACATCGCCTCTTTTTTTGTTTGGTAGAAAAAGGAATTCTTGTGAAGCAATACTATATAAAAAAGCCACACGTACTTTATGTAAACACGAATCAAGGGATGAAAATAATAAAGAAGTATCGGTATGAAAACACGATTAATCGTAATTTTCAGTTCATTCAAGCACTCAAACAGCACGGGTTTAACGCTACCATTAATTTTGAACCTTTTTCAGATGGAGAGGTTGTGATCAAAACCAGAGGAGAAGTTTGGGGAATTATGCCTTATCTCCAAACAAAGTCACCGGTTTCATATGAACAATCCCATCACCGAAAGCGAGTCATTGAGCTACTACATTCTTATCATAAAACCGCGGCATTTGCTTGGTATGATGTGAAAGACATATTTCCAATGTATGAACTTACTCACGTGTGGCAAAAGCGACTTGCTAGTTTTATTCATCATAACAAGCTTATTGAGTCCATCATTGGAAAAAGAACGTATAAAGTTATTGAAGAGTTATGTCAAAACAGTTTAGTAACCATGCATAAATACGAACATGAAGGGCAGAAGCATCAACACACAATAATCCATGGTGACACGGCTTCTCATAATTTTTTAAGGGGAGTTAATAACGATTATTATTTAATTGATTTTGATTGTGCAGCTCAATCCACATTTTTTACGGATTATATTCAACTAGCTCAACGCTTTTTATTACAGGAAGACTTTTCTATTGAAAAGCTGCTAAAGGAAGAGGGGATGAGCAATCTTTTTCATTTACCGTATTTTGCTGCGGCTCTGCGCTTTCCAGCTATGCTTTTGCTGCCTTGGTACATTCGTTTAACCAGCATATCACCTTCATATAAAGAGCTTATTCAGCTAAAACAATGGACTGAAAAGCAAGCTATAAAAGCAGAATTAACAAATAGGGAGATATTGCGTATATTCCCCAATATCTAAAGAGTTTACCGCTAACTGACAGCATAAATTTTGCTCAACTTTAAGACCCTAATGGTGAGTCCGCTATAAGGTGGCTCATTTAAAGGGGGAGTTTCGATTGAACAAGTATATCATTTCATCATTAGCAGCTGGCTGTATGTTTGGCTTAACGGCTTGTACAAGTGACCAAGGAATGGAACAGCGTTATAACGATAACACTGAGCCTGTTGGTTACTATACAAGTGAAAACGAAAATGAGCATCGTCTTGACCAAGGAAAAGGCCCTGTAACGGATATGTTAGACGGCGACGACGAAAATAACAACAATAGACGAACTGCTCCGTTAAACGTAACGGATGGGCGTTATGATAGCCCAACTAATTCTTATCAAAACCCATCTACAAATAAAAATGGTTTTTATAGCAATGCTAACATCGGTGGTAGTGATAGGAATTATCACGGTCATCTCAATGGTAGAAACAATCTTACGCAAACGAATACAAATGCTTACCCAGCAGACTTGACTGAGAAAGTAGCAGACAAAGCAGCTGGTGTAAACGGTGTGAAAGACTGTAGAGTAGTAGTTGATGATAACCGCATGTTGGTAGCTGTTGATCCAGCTAACAGCAACGTGAACGAAGAAGAGCTTAAAAAAGCTGTGCAAAAAGAAGTAAAGCCTTTAGCTAAAAAATATAATCTTCAAGTTGAGGTAGATAACGGAATGTTCAATAGCGTTCGTAATATTGATAATGACATTCGTAACGGTGTAGATAACGGAATTATTCGTACAAATATCAACAGCTTGTATGAATCCATTGATGAAAATGTTAATCGTAAAGACCGCTAAGTAAAAAAGAGCTGGGACATCAGTATTCCAGTCAACGAGATATCCGAATGAGGCTGGGACATAAGTAATTTGGCCAATGATAAACCT
>NZ_BCVD01000026.1 GCF_001591565.1 Priestia flexa NBRC 15715
TTTATTGTTTTATTAAATTAAAATAGTTTTTGTTTCTGCATAGACAGCTTCACCAGCAATTGAAATGCACAAATCACGAGAGTTTTCCACTTTAACATACACCAATCCATCCCTCTCTATTTCCAACCCTTGTTCAACAAGTAGATTCATGCTGCTGAAGGCTGAGTCGTGAACATAGGTTGCGTAGTAAGCGCCCATCACGCCTGAAGCAGTTCCTGTTACCGGGTCTTCTACTATCCCTGAATAAGGAGAAGAGAAGTGGCGCCCGTGCATATGTGCATCTTTATGAACGGTTTCAAAGCAAAAAGGATGAATAGAAGCTCTCGGAAAATCTGTTAGTAGTTGCGGGAATCTTTCCGATAAAGGCTGTATTTTTTGACAAGCAGTCAGCGATTTTAATGGCACAATTAAAGTCCAACTTCCCGTGCTTCCGTAAACAATGGGTAAATCTGAAGAAAAGTCATGTACTGTAATTCCAAGAGCACTTGCTAATTCATCTTTTGAGCCATTAAAAGGGTGAAAGCTAGGCTTTGCTTGATTCATTGTAATGAGTACCTGGTCGTTATCTTCTATTTTAATTGGTAAAATGCCAGCTTTGGTTTCAATCGTTAGTTTTTTTGAGAGCATGTTATTCGTATAGAGTGCATAAAGCGACGCAATGGTGGCATGTCCACATAAATCAACTTCCTGTCCAGGAGTAAAGTAGCGGATATGTAATTCTGCGGATGAAGATGGTAAAATAAAAGCTGTTTCACTAAATTTTGCTTTTGTTGCAATGAGCTGCATCTCATGATCTGTTAGTGAGTCAGCTTTAAAAACAACTCCTGCAGGGTTTCCCTTATGTGGTTTTCTACTAAACGCATCGTATTGATTAACTTTAATTTGTTTCATATAGTCACCTTCCTTTCTCTAGCATATCATAGTTTAATTGACTTCGAAGGCAGTAGATAAAGCAGTAGCTCGAATTTTCATTATACAAAAAATGGATTTCGGAGAGCTGTTTTATGTTACCATATGGATGATATAGTATGAAGGGGGACGCGAAAGCATGAAAAACGTAGTAGCTGCGCTTAGCATGGGAATGGGCTCAGTGGGAGTCGGGAAATTTGCAGCAAGCCATGTTTACAAGCAATAAAATCTTTAGTCAAGCCCTGTTTGCGGTCAATGGTGTATCAACAAGGTTATTATATACAGATTTAAGGATGCAAAAGGCTGGTCGCTTTTTAGAACAAGAAAATAAGTTTAAAAATAAAAAAGAAGCCGAAGTTTATCGTGACCTCATTAAAGAGCGCTATCAAACGGTTAAAGATTATTACCAAAACGAGTATGAGCGAAAAGATCAGGTTCGTAAGCAAACAAAGGAAGCAATCGATAAACGAATTAAAGAATAAAGTGGTGAAGCACCATCTTCATCAACTAATGACTAATAGAGAATAAAGGAATGTTAATAAATGAGTACATATATCGTTATCGGAGCAGGAATATTAGGAGCATCAACTGCTTATCATTTAGCCAAATCAGGAGCGGATGTAACGGTTGTAGACAAAAAGCATGATGGACAAGCAACAGATGCAGCTGCAGGAATTGTATGCCCATGGCTGTCACAGCGTCGTAATAAAGCTTGGTACCGTTTAGCTAAGTACGGTGCAAAATATTATCAAGACTTAATTGCAAGCTTAGAAGCGGATGGAGAAACAAATACAGGCTATAAAAAGGTTGGAGCGATCAGTATTCATACAGATGAAAATAAACTTGATAAAATGCAAGAGCGGGCTTACAAGCGACGTGAAGATGCGCCTGAAATTGGTGATATCAGTCGCTTGCTAGAAGATAAAACTCAACGGGAGTTTCCCTTTTTACAAAATGGCTTTCAATCTGTTCACATTAGCGGAGCTGCTCGCGTTAATGGAAGAGCATTGTGTGAAGCTCTGCTTGCAGGGGCCAAAAAACATGGAGCAAAACTCATTCATGATGAAGCCAAACTTCTATATAAAGGTAAAAAAATAAGAGGAGTTCTTACAAGTTCAGCTACTATTGAAGCAGATTATGTTATCGTTACGGCGGGAGCTTGGGCAAGAGAGCTATTTGAACCGATTGGGATTGATTTACAAGTTACGTATCAAAAAGCCCAAATTATGCATTTGCAGCTTGACGAAGAAGACACCGGTTCTTTACCTGTTGTGATGCCACCCAATGACCAATATATTCTCGCTTTTGAACAAGGTAAGATTGTAATTGGGGCAACACATGAAAACGACACGGGCTTTGATTACCGGGTAACAGCTGGTGGGGTTTATGAAGTGCTTAATAAAGCATTAGAGATAGCACCTGGATTAGCCGACGGAGCAATAGATGAAATTCGCGTAGGATTCAGACCGTTTACGCCAGGGTTCTTACCAATTATCGGGGCCGTTCCGTCACATTCAAACGTCTTTTTAGCAAATGGACTTGGAGCATCAGGTTTAACAGTAGGACCTTATTTAGGATCACAGCTTGCTAAGCTTGCGCTCGGACAAGAAATTGAGCTACCTCTTGAAGACTATTCTGTAGAAGATGCAATTCAAGCCAATAAATATATGTTCTAAATAATCATTAAGATGATACATCAGCGGATTAGACGTAATACAGTGATAAAAACTCTCCATTTTTATCTCTTATCCTAAAAAAATAAGAAAAGATAATGGAGTGGTGAAGAATGGATTGCTGTTTGCGTACAGCTCTCTCTTTACTAAAAAGATGTGTTCAATATAGCATGCAGAACACATCTTTTTACTTAGTCAACTGCTGATGGGACGAGATCTTCTTTTTGAATACTTGGTACACTTTTTGGTTCGTAGCGAAGGTCATTTGTTGAAAATAGTATAATGCTTACTGTACTTCCCTTTGCATAAGCGCGAATAAGGAGCGGTTGGTCATAGTTGTTTCGAAAATTGAAGTCAGGACCGTACCAGCTTACAGTGGCATCTCTTCCCGGTGGAACATAGTGAACCGTTTTGCTATGTGAAAATCGCTGAGTTACTTCCAATCCCGCACGATCAACGGCGTTAAACAAGGTTGAGGAAACTTGACAAATGCCACCCCCAATTCCTTCTGAAAATTCACCACGCACGATAATTTTAGCAGGAAGATAGCCTTTTTCTTTTGTTCGTTGCCCCACAGTACGATTAAACGAAAACGTTTCTCCAGGAAAAATAACTTGATTATTAATGGCTTCTGTAGCTAAAGAAATGTTGTGTGAGCGGTTTTTATTATGCGTATTAAAATAAGTATAATAATGACTAATTTGCTTGGACCGTACGGATGCTAACAGTTCGCTGTCCACTTTAGGATAAATAGCCACCTTTGGAATCTTAATGGATGGTTGTGAATGATTATAAAAGGTTCTGTAAAACTCTTCTTTAAATAATACGCTGTTAAGCTGTGAGCCAGGTTGCTCAGAAATGATGTTGCCCGCACGATCAAGCTTTGCATTAACAGGTGGTTTATACACAATAGGCTGAATTTTTTTCAATAGCATGTCGTATTTATCATCATCAATAAGTGGAACGCCTGGAATATCACTTTGAATATCTGCACGATTAATGGTTGTAATTGGTTTATTGTCATCGGTTAATAACAAATGGTCTGATACCGCAGTTGGATGAGCAACCAACATAAGACCTAACATCCAAGTTAGTTTCATACGCATTTCCCTCCCGATGTTAGTATAAGGAAGCATAACAATTTCATGTAACCGAATAAAGGTTTCTTTTAGTTATTAAGTGCCAATCATAAAATACATAAACTGTCGTATATTAATAAAGCTAAAATGTACATGAAAGAGGTTTATGTATGAACAAATATTTCATTATTTTATTGTTTATAAGTCTTATTACGCCGACTCAAGCAAGTGCAAAAGCAAAAAATCATCCTTTAACTTATTATGGCGCAGTACAAAAAGGTAAAATTATACCATGGAAAGAAGCCCAACATTTACTTCTTAAAGGCAAGAAATTTACGGTAATTGATATGGATACAGGTTTATCCTTTAACGTGCAGCGGCGAGCGGGAAACAAGCATGCAGATGTACAACCGTTAACAAGAACCGATACAGCCGTTATGAAATACATCTATGACAATCATTGGAGCTGGAATAGAAAAGCAGTTCTGATTCCTGTAAAAGAACAGCTTATAGCTGCATCGATGAATGGTATGCCACACGGGGCCGGGGCGCTAGATAACGGATTTCCAGGACATTTTTGCATTCATTTTTTAGGCAGCACTACTCATAAACGAAATCATGCTGACCCAGATCATCAAATGATGGTGTTAAAAGCCGGAGATAATCTTGAGAAATTTGTTTCTACAGCTACACCAGAACAACTCATTCAGCTTTTCTTAATTGGAGTAAAACAGCAGGATGAAACTTTGTTGAAAGCAGCAGTAGGTGAGAAGCAATTGCAGCAAATCTATTCAAAAGTCAAGAAAATTGAAGCTTTAAACTACAAAAAAGAAGAAATTGAAGAAAAAATAGAAAACAGTCCCCTTGTTGTAAAGGGAAAGGTGAAGATTTTAACCATTGCAGTTGAGAAAGGAAAGGGGCAAACTAGTTTATCAATGGAATTTGACTTAGAGAGGTCTGCGGTCAATGACCTTTGGGAAATTAAACAAGTAAATTTTAAGTAGGTCAGGAGAGGCTAGCACATAAATATTTCAATTAATAAAACAGTTAAATTGTACCTTAAAATGCTATACTTTTGATTGTATGTATTTTATACTGAAGTAAGTCAAATGGCTTATTTTAGGAGAGCTAGAAAGAGATTTTATAGTGTTGAAAGCTGAATCATCGGGTAGTATATCTTTGTGGATATTCTATTTGGGTTTATTGCTGGACTTTTTATCTATAAAAGATTGGAGATTTTGCTGCTAGGATTCTTTACTGACTTCTTAGTGGGTGGCTGTATTGTTTTATTTCGATGGTGGAAAGAAAGCGTCTGAGAATAAAAAGTAACTGTACACTCATTTAATTAATGAGGTTTTACAATTAACGTTTTGGTCATAAGTAAAATTAGAAAAAATATGTTATAATGCTTCTAATAGTAACAGCTAAGGGTGATGATAATTGGAAATTGGTCAGCGTATCAGAGAACTAAGAGGAAAAAAAGGAATGTCTTTAACGGAGCTTGCTACGCGGGCAGGAGTAGCTAAATCCTATATTTCATCGGTAGAACGAGGAATTCAGCTTAATCCATCAATTCAGTTTTTAACAAAAGTATCAACCGTATTACATGTTAGCGTCGAATCGCTTATTAATGATAGCAGTAATAAGCAAGAACCACAGTTAGACCCGGAGTGGATGGAACTAGCAAAAGAAGCGGCGCAGTCGGGTGTTAGCAAAGAACAGTTTAAGCAGTTTTTGGAGTTTCAAAAATGGCAACAAATAAAACAATGATATAATTTAGCAACTGCAGTAGCTGTTATAATATTTTCTTAACATTCAGATCCTCTATACTTCTGCAAATATTTTTCCTTGATAAATAATTCATTTCTAGATATATCATACGTATTCTTCAGTCTTAATTTTGTTCATATTGTTATTAAACGAAACAGGTATCAATTATTATAACAAAATGTAATAATTGATACCTGTTTTATAAAAGGTACATAAGGGCGCTTTTGCTTTTTAGCTTTATCTATGTAAAGATTTAATTAGTTTATAATAAACAGAGCGATTGACAATTAAAAATAAAAGTGTTAGTTTTTAATTATGTTCTTTATAAAGAACATTTGTTATTTCTGTTGCTTTCTATATTTAGTATTCACTATAAAGATGTGAAGCACAAAATTATAGGAACTTCTAAATAATTTCCTGTGCATATTGTAATGAGCGCTATATCCTATAAAAAAACTAAAAAATAACTTGTTTCGTTCTTTATAAAGAACGAAATGTTGGTATTTAAATGTTCTAGTTTGATTTCGCTGCTATCAGTGCAAAGGTATTTCATCATAGCGGTGTCAATCTGTCTATCCGTTTAAGCATTAAAAATAAAATTTACCTACTGATAGATCTTCTGCTATAAATGACTAGAAACCAGAGTTAAGGAATATAATTGAATAAATAATAAAAAGTATGAGGGATACAAATGATAGGAGAAAAAATTTATAGAATTCGTAAATCTCGAGGGCTTACACTTTCTGAGCTTGCTGAAAGAGCAAATGTATCGAAATCATATCTAAGCAATATCGAAAGAAATGTAAATCAAAATCCATCTATACAAGTTGTAGAAAAGTTAGCCGCGGTACTCGGAGTTGAATTCACAATACTAGTAGAGGCAAACTCTGAAATAGGCGAGCTTTTAGAACCGGAATGGGTAGATTTTATTAATGATTTAAAAGAAATGGGAGTAAAAAAAGAGCAGCTGAGTGAGTACAGGGAGATATTGAAATTTATCAAATGGCAAAAAGAAGAACGAGGTAATGATAAATAAAATATGATTAGTGTAGAATCAAAGAGCTTAAAGCACCTTTCCGATTGTATATATGCATATAATTCTAATAAATTAAATGAAGGTACCAACTTGTTATAGCAATAAAGAAGAGCAACTTTTTGTATAAAGTTATTTAATAGTTATATTTTTCTAAAAATGTTCTTTAAAAAGAACGAAGAATGTTTTATAATGAAAAAGAACTAGTAATCATGCTAAAGAACTGGTTAAAAAGAAATCTTTGCATGGTTTTGTTCTTAATAAAGAACAAAGAGGAGAGAAGAAGGTGCAAAATAACGTACATGAAGCGCCCAAAGTACTAAATCATCAAGCTATTCAGTTTGAAACGGCTCAAAGCTGGAATCCGGGCAAGGGAAACCGAGATCATCCTGGAACAGGAAACGATGGAATAAACTTTCCACCAGGCAACCCTAATCCACCAGGTGGTGCAGGCACGCCAGGAAAAGGTAATGGGAAGAAGTAAGAAGCTTCCTGTTAAAGTAAGGCTAGTAGTCAATGGTTTCCATTGACTGCTGTTTTAAAAGTTATGGATTGAGGAGATAAAAAAATGAAAATCATGCATACACGAATTGCTGATCATAACATTGATATATATACGGACTCCAAACGTGCTTGGGCATTTCTTAGTCAATATTTTTTCTGTTTCGAACGTAGAGAGAAAGATAGCGACCATCTTCAAATAGAAATAGAGATGGGTTATGGCGTATCTTTTACTGATTACAGTGTTGAAACAAAAGACGAGCTTGATGTCATTACTTTTAAAAGAGCAGATTATAAAATTGAAGTAGATCATGGGTATAAAAAAGCGAAAATAATGGCGTATGATGAATTAGCTTTAAAGCATGCCACAATGAATCTATACAGCGCTTTTATCGTTCACCACAACTGGGGAATTTTACTTCATTCATCCTGTGCTGTAGACAATGAGCAAGCACATATTTTTACAGGCCACTCTGGGGCTGGAAAATCAACAGCAGCACAATTGTCACAGCCTAGATTGTTATTATCTGATGAAGCGACAATAGTAAAAGTTCAAACAGGTAGCGTTATGATATATAATTCACCGTTCCGCAGTGAACTTCACGCAAAAGAGGTTGAACAACCCATTCCGCTTGCGAGTATTCAACTACTATATCAAGCACCTAGAAATGTAAGAATTCAACAAAGAAAATCCGTTGCTCTAGTGGAGTTAATTGATAAGGTTTTTTACTGGTCATATAGAAAAGAGCAGGTTTCTCAACTTATGAAGTTGTTAAAGCAAGTAGCAGATGAAGTACCAGTGTATCATCTACATTTTCAAAAAAACAATACGTTTTGGGAGTTGATTTCGTAATGAGTTGTTATATCAGAAAAGAAAATTATGAGATTGTGGAAATAGATCAAGAGTGGGTTATTTTAAACACAGATGCTTATACTGTAACAACTATTAATGAACTGGGTAAATATTGTTGGACGTTACTAAATACCCCACAAAGCAGCAGTAGCTTATATCAAGCTATTATAAATAAATATGAAACGAGTATAAATGCGTTAGAAAGTGACATAGAGTCTTTTTTACTAGAGTTAACGAGTTGTAACTTAATTGAGCATGCAAACTAAAACAGGTCAAAGTTATTTGGTGAAAAAGATTATGGAACAACAAGGGTGGATCAATATTCCCGCAATTGGAATGAGTATGTACCCAAACATTAAAGAAGGAGATTCTTGTCGATTTGTAACGTGCAATCTATCCTATTTATCAAAGGGTGATATTGTTTTATTTGAATCTCAAGAAGGAAAGCTTGTGGCACACCGGTTTATTTCTAGGAAACAAGACGACAAAGGAAGCTTTTACTTATTTAAAGGTGATACGAACTTACGTCTAGATGATGTTATTCGCCCAAGTTCAATTATTGGAAAGTTAGAAACAATTAAAAAAGGTAATCGGATAATCGAGTCTACAAGCTTCTTAAATAAACTATGGGGAAGACTAGTAGTTTCATTGCCATTTCTATCGAGATTGTTAAACATATATATTCATCGCGTTCTTGGGAAGTGAATATAGAGGTGTAAGAACATGAATGTTAAACGATTCATTGAAGGGTTAAACATTGAGCAGTACTTATCAATTAAAGATATGAAGCGCATTTTTGTATGGGTAGCCCCGTATGTTAAGCGATATAAGATAGCTTATATTGGACTGTTTGTCTTACTATTTGTAGACATAGCTGTAACCTTGGGGTTTGCCTGGTTCTTTGGAAATATAACAGATGCAGCTGTCCACAGCGATTTTGAAAAATTAAAGTGGTTTGTTTTGGTAGGAATAGGATTGTCTTTTATTAGTATCGTAACTAATTTTATTGATACATACTTAGAAGCAATTGCTATAAATGCAGTAAAAAGAGACGTGAACTTGGATTTATATAAGCGTCTCTTACTTTTAAGTGAAAAAAATATATCTAATAAGCATTCGGGAGAGCTTGTTTCACACTTTACAAACGATATTCATAAAATTGAAGGAGTCATCGGCCGGGGATTAATTAACTTAATTCGCTTTCCAGTTATATCAATTGCCGCGTTAATTTATCTAACTAATATTAGTTGGAAACTTTCATTATTTAGTCTATCAGTAGCCCCGGTTGCAATGCTAGGAGGAGCAGTTTTTGGTATCCTTCTACGAAACAACAGTCGAATTGTCAATGAGTTGATTAGTCAGATTATCAGAAAGTTGAATGATACATTTCAAGGTCTTACAATCATTCGGTCTTTTACATTGGAAAACGTCTTCTTTCAAAGCTATGGAAATAAAATTAAGGATCTTTATAACCTAGAGCTTAAAGAAACGAAGATTAAAGGCTGGTTTTATGCGGGAGGACAAGCGGTTGGTTCAACCGCATTTTTAATTAGTCTAGTAGTTGGAGCTTATTTTGTAACAAGTGATGTCATTACAATAGGTGCATTATTAACTTTTGTCAATTTAATTAATCACCTGATTTCACCACTTACAGGGTTAGCTGGTCAGTGGGCAGGCTATCAGCGTGCAATATCTGCTTTAGAACGAATTGTAGATGTATTTGAACAGCCAATAACATCAAAAGCTTTACCTACTCAGCAATCGGCTAAATATCCAGTTCATCATAGTGAAATTGAATTTCGAAATGTTTCATTCAAATATAATGAGGGTGAAGACCTTTTTAGTAATCTAAACTTGAAAGTACCAGCTGGAAAAGTGACCGCAATTGTTGGGCCAAGTGGTGGTGGCAAGTCTACATTATTTAAATTATTACAGCGTTTTTATGAACCTGATTTAGGTTGTGTATTAATTGATAGTAATCCTCTTCAAAACTTAAGTATTGAAGAAGTGAGAAACTCAATTTCCTATGTGCCGCAAGAAACATTTTTATTCAGTGACACTGTAAGAGAAAATTTAAAAATGGCAAAACCTTGCTTGACGGATGATGAGATGTATCAAGCTTCACGTCATGCTAATATCCATCAAGATATTGAAGCTTTAGCTAATGGATATGACACTGAAGTGGGAGAGCGAGGGTCTAAATTGTCAGGTGGGCAAAGACAACGTGTTGCTATTGCAAGAGCGCTTTTAAAAGATGCACCTATTCTGCTGTTAGATGAAGCAACATCTGCTTTAGATAATGAAGCGGAGCATCTTATTAAGGAATCTTTAAGTCAACTTATGAAGAATCGAACAACATTAATTATTGCTCATCGATTGTCGACCATACAGCACGCTGATTTTATTGTAGTAATGGATCAAGGAAAGATTGTACAAGTAGGTGCTCATACCGAGCTAATAAAGGAACAGGGGTTATATCGAGAGCTTCATGATAAACAATTTTTTAAAGAAGAACCTTCTCAACAACCTATCACATGTTGAGAGGAGAGAAAGGAGAGTTCAATGATTCATACATTTATACAACAAATTTACATGGACCACCCTCTTGCATATCAAAAACACGACTATCAAAAGTTACTAAATGAAATTGAGAAAGACGCCGTGTCTTCTCAAGTTTATTGCTTGCTAAAAAAATATGGAAAACTAGAAGAAATACCTTTAGATATGCGTAACAGACTTGAACAAGTTTATAAAAAAATAGTGTTTCAAAACTTAATTATTAAGAAAGAAAAAGATGATGTCTTAAAGGCACTTACAGAGTTTGGTATAGCAGTCATTGTACTTAAAGGTACTTCTTTTGCAGAACGGTACTATGGGCATATAGGTGCAAGACCAACCTCTGATATTGACGTATTAATTAAGCCAGATAATCTAGCCAAAGCAAAAGAAATCGTGATTTCTATGGGATTTAATGTTGAGAATGAGCCAATTGAAGGGCATTTTCATGTTACTTTTAGCAAATATATGCCAGGCTCTATCGTACCATTGATGGTGGAACTTCACTGGAACATTTTAAGAAGTAACACGTCTGTATTAAACATTGAAGAATTTTGGGCGGCCTCCACCCCTGAAAAAAACAATCCATATATTAGAAACTTAGACCCTCAGCATGAGTTTTATATGATTTGCTTGCATGGATGGCGACATAACTTAGACGCAGCAAAGTATTTTTTAGATATCATTCAAATGTGTGAGATTTTAAAAGGTAAAATTGATATTCCAAAAATGCTAACAGACTCCAAGCAGCACCATACAAGAAAACGTTTAGAAAAAACGCTATCTATTGTTCATCAAACATATCCTGAGTTAGAACATTTAAGTTTTTACTCGGCTATTAATCACGAAAAATACAAGCTCGACTATTATGTCCATCGTCATACTAAAGTTCCATTGATAAGATATATTGATCGTATATCACATCGTTTTTTTAACTATGATTTAATTACGTATAGCTTTAAAGAAATAAAAAAGTGGTGCATTCAAAGGTATAATAACAGCAGATAAAGTAGAGGTAGCAAAAATAAATCACTTTTTACTGCTTTTGAAGGTTTCTGCTCTATTCTTAGGTCTATCCATTCACTTTTATCAAAAAAATTCCATAAATATCATTCTATCTCATCAAAGTGAATCTGTGGAATTTATGGTACAGTTAAATTTAGATATTTTCTGAAAATGTCGGTTTTCAGACAGAGTAAGATGAGTGGATGGAGGTATACAATGAAACCATTTAAAAAATTAATTGAAGAATTAGGAAATAGAGTCGATGTTTTGACAAGTAAACAGTCGAGCATTTATTTTGAAAAATTAGTGGGGCAATTCCCCTTTACAAAAACGAATACCATTGATTGGAAACGAGTGCTAATTAAAGAAAAATGTCAGCAGGTTCAGCAGGTTATTCAATGGCTACAAACAATGAAAATTTATGAGGAACACGTTATTTTATTTTCAAAAGATTATCGTATTCCGGCTGTGCGAGTGAATTTGAAAGAAGCTTTAACAGTGGTGACAAAACTGCAAGATTGTCATTTGTTTATCTATTGCCCAACAATTGAGTATGTCATTGAGTGGGTGAAAGACAAATGCTTTACTGTCGGATTAGCTGCAAGATAACGAATAAAGAAGCATCGTCGTCCTATACGACGGTGCTTTTTTTATTATCCAAGCATAAATTCACTTCTTTTTGTTGACATTATAAAAAAAGTACGTATAATTAACATTAATCAAATTGTTAATTATAAAACTAATCAGGAGATAGAGCAATGTTAAATCATGATCAAAAAAATGTAAAAAAAGAATATCCAAAGCCATACGGATATACGGCAGATATTGCTGTGTTTACGATTGTAGCTACTGAAAAAGAAGCATATAAGCCACCAAAAATGGTGCTAAAACTAATGTTGATTCAACGAGCAATTTTAAATGCTGAAGGTGAACAAAATATAGAAGCAGGCAAATGGGCGCTTCCAGGTGGATTTGTGCACCCTGCTGAATCCGCTTATGAAGCAGCTAAGCGTGAACTAGAAGAAGAAACAGGTGTAGCTGGTATTCATATGAAGCAGTATGGAGTCTATGATAAACCTGGGAGAGACGCACGGGGATGGGTTATTTCAAATGCTCACTATGCCATTGTACCAGAAGAAATGTTAGCTAAAAGACAAGCAAATGATGATGCAGCAAACGTTGAACTTTTTGATTTAGAAGAAGTTTTTTCACTACCACTGGCATTTGATCATGCTCAAATTATTCAAGATGGAATTGCTGAAATTAAAAAAGATCTCCTTCAGACGACGGTTGCACAAAAATTTTTACCTAAAATGTTTACGTATTCCGAGCTTCAGGCTGTATTGCTTACAATTACGGATAATCCGGCAATTAGGAGTGATCAAGCATTTGCGCGTAAGATTCGAATGCTGCCTTTTATTGAAGAAGTAGAAGGACAAACAACGACTAGAACATCTAAAAAGCCAACAAAGCTATATCGGTTTATTGATGCAGATTTTGCTACATCTATCTACACAGCTAGATATTAATTAATAAACAATTTGTTTATTGTTAATTAATGATAAGGGGGAAAAGTAATGAAAGCACTTTTAAACATCGATTACACGAATGATTTTGTAGACGATAAAGGAGCTTTAACTTGTGGAGAGCCTGGACAGCAAATTGAATCAGAAATAGTTAGCTTAACTAAGCAATTTATCGATAACGGTGACTATGTGGTATTTGCAATTGATTTGCACGAAGAAAAGGATCAATACCATCCTGAAACCAAACTATATCCGCCACATAATATTAAAGGTACAAAGGGAAGAAGTTTATACGGTACGTTACAAGAGGTATATGATACGTACAAAGAAAACCAAAACACTTACTGGATGGATAAAACAAGATACAGTGCTTTTGCAGGCACAAATTTGGAAATGAAGCTTCGGGAAAGAGGAATTACTGAGGTACATCTAGTAGGCGTATGCACCGATATTTGCGTTTTGCATACTGCTGTAGACGCGTATAATAAAGGATTTAGTATCACCGTGTATGAAAAAGCGGTTGCAAGTTTTAACCAAGTAGGGCATGAATGGGCGTTAACTCATTTTAAGAATTCATTAAACGCAACGGTTATTAAATAAGTTGTGGATTGATTATTTGGAGGAAAATAGAATGACTGTGTATAAAGATGATAGCGTTATGCTGCATACGGATTTGTATCAAATTAATATGGGTGAAACGTATTGGGAAGATGGTATTCATAACAAAAAATCAGTGTTTGAGGTGTTCTTTCGCAAGCTTCCATTTGGAAACGGCTATGCAGTATTTGCGGGATTAGAACGCATTATAAACTATATTGAAAGCTTTCGTTTTTCAGAATCAGACATTACGTATTTACGTGAAGAAGTAGGGTTTAAAGAAGACTACTTAGACTTTTTAAAAGAGCTACGCTTTACAGGAAATATTCGTTCAATGGTAGAAGGGGAGCTTGTGTTTCAAAATGAGCCCATTTTACGAATTGAAGCCCCGTTAATTGAAGCCCAGCTTGTTGAAACGGCTATTTTAAACATTGTTAATTACCAAACGCTAATTGCTACAAAAGCTTCTCGCATTAAGCATGTAGTTGGAGATCAAGTAGCAATGGAATTCGGTACTCGCCGCGCTCAGGAAATGGATGCAGCAATCTGGGGAACAAGAGCGGCATATATCGGTGGATTTCAGACAACATCAAACGTGAGAGCTGGGAAAAAATTTGGTATCCCAGTAGCAGGAACCCATGCTCACTCAATGGTTCAAGCTTATAAAGATGAGTACGTAGCGTTTCACAAATACGCGCGCCGCCATAAAGACTGCGTATTCTTAGTTGATACGTATGATACCTTAAAATCAGGCGTGCCAAATGCTATTAAAGTTGCAAAAGAATTAGGAGATAAAATAAACTTTCGAGCGATTCGATTAGATAGCGGAGATTTAACATATCTTTCTAAAAAAGCACGTCAGCTTTTAGATGAAGCGGGATTTGTTGATACAAAAATTGTGGCTTCAAATGATCTCGATGAAGACACTATTATGCACTTGAAGTCTCAAGGTGCTCAAATCGATATGTGGGGTGTTGGCACAAAGCTTATTACGGCATATGACCAACCTGCATTAGGTGCTGTATACAAGCTCGTATCTATTGAAGGAGAAAACGGTGAGATGGTTGATACAATTAAAATTAGCGCTAACCCTGAAAAAGTAAGTACACCAGGCTTAAAGCGCGTATATCGTATCATCAATAAGCTGAACGGCAAATCAGAAGGTGACTACATTACCCTTGAAGGTGAAGATCCACAAAGTGAAGAACGATTAAAAATGTTCCACCCAGTGCATACATTTATTAGTAAATTTGTGACAAACTTTGAAGCAAAAGAACTTCATCAAGATATATACAAAAGTGGAGAGCTTGTGTATCAAACGCCAAACTTACAGACGATCCAACAGTATGCAGAAGATAACTTAGGGTTGCTTTGGGATGAGTATAAACGAACGCGAAATCCAGAGGAATACCCAGTTGATTTAAGTGAGAAATGCTGGGAAAACAAAGCACGTCAAATAAATGAAGTGCGTAAAAAAGTCTCATCCAAATTAAATCAAGCGTAAAAGGGGATACTGAAGATGGAAGAAAATAAGTGGAACGAACTGAAACAGTTAAATGATACGAAGCAACTCAATCAGCTTACTTCACCGGGAATAAAGATTGGAATATACGGTTCATCCTTTGATCCAATTACTAATGTGCACTTGTGGACCGCATCAACCGTAGCTCATCGTAAAAAGCTAGATTATATTATCTTTCTTCCATCTTCTAATAAACGTACAGATAAACGCTTGCAAATAACCGATGAACATCGCGTTGCCATGATTCAAAAAGCTATTTCAACTAATCCTAAATTTTTATTAGATACTCATGAATTAAATGTATTGCCAGGTTATCATTACACATACTACACAATGGATTATTTCAAAAAGCTTTTGCCAAAAGCAAATCTCTATTTCATCATGGGTGCAGACTTACTGGTTGATATTGCGGGTGGTAAATGGAAAATGTCAGAAGAACTTGTCAGCGAAAATCAGTTTATTGTCATGGCTCGAAATGGCATTGACATGTTACAAGCAATTAGTCGCTCACCACTTTTACGAAATTATGATGATGGTCGCTTTCAGCTCTTAGATAAAGGATTAGCTATGGAAATTAGCTCTACTTATATCAGAGAGGAATTCGCCAGAGGTGGAGAACCTCGCTATTTACTACCAGACGCATGCTATGACTATATTAAGAATCATCATTTATATAAAAGATAAAGTGAGAAATTGAAAGGAGCTTATTATGACAATTCAACAGCAAATTATGAAAGAGTTAAACGTTTCTCCAACAATCACTTCATCAGAAGAGGTTCGTAAACGCGTTGATTTTTTAAAAACATATGTAAAAACAGCTCACGCGAAGGGGCTTGTGTTAGGGATTAGTGGAGGTCAAGACTCAAGCTTAGCAGGAAGGCTTGCTCAGCTTGCAGTTGAAGAACTTCGTAAAGAAGGTTATGAAGCAAAATTCATCGCGGTTCGTTTGCCGTATGGAGTTCAAAAAGACGAAGACGATGCGCAAGCGTCATTGGATTTTATTAAGCCTGATGAAACGATTACATTTAACATTGAAAAAACAGTTACGTCATTTTCTCAAACTTTTAATGAAGCAGCTGGTCATGAATTGGGAGACTTTCATAAAGGAAATGTGAAAGCACGTGTTCGTATGATTGCGCAGTACGCAATTGGCGGGGAACATGGACTATTGGTAATAGGTACAGATCATGCTGCTGAAGCAGTCACAGGATTTTTCACGAAGTATGGAGACGGTGGAGCGGACGTCCTACCGTTATCTGGATTAACAAAGCGCCAAGGAAAAGAATTACTAAAAGAACTAGGTGCAGATAAGCGCTTATATGAAAAAGTTCCAACTGCAGACTTATTGGATAACAAGCCAGGCCAAGCAGACGAAACGGAATTAGGCATTAAATATGATGAGCTGGATGATTATTTAGAAGGAAAAGAAGTGGCGCCAGAAGTAGCTGAAAAGATTGAGAAGCGCTATCGAATGACTGAGCATAAGCGCCAGCTTCCGGCAACTATGTTTGATACGTGGTGGAAATAACAGAAATAGCAAAAGGAGCTCTGGTTGTAGAGCTCCTTTTTTAGGGTTATTCTTGCACGGCTTCAAGTAGTAAATCCACGAGATGAACAGCTCTTACTTTCGAGGATAATCCTTCCCTTTCAATTCCTAACTTCATTTGAAGAAGGCAGCCTGGATTAGCTGTCACAATCGTTGTAGCTTGTGTAGCCACAGCATTTTTCATTTTTGTATCGAGGATTTGCATGGACATTTCAGATTCAACGATGTTATAGATACCAGCTGATCCGCAGCAGCTATCTGCATTTTTCATTTCCCTATATTCTACGTTAGCAATGGCTTTTAAAAGCTTTCTAGGTTCACTTGATGTTTTCATGACGTTGCGCAAGTGACAAGAATCTTGATACGTAATCACTTGTTGAGGCAGTGAAAGTTTCATGTTGAAAAATTCAAGATCGACAAGAATACTGCTTATATCCTTCAGCTTTTTAGAGAACGCTTGAGCGCGCTCAGCCCAGTTAACATCATCTTTTAACAGGTGATCATAATCGATTAAAAAAGCACCACAGCCTCCTGCATTTGTGATAATATAATCTATTTTTAAATCTTCAAAGGCTTGAATATTGCGCTTCGCAAGCTGTTTCGCTCCGTCTTTTTCACCGCTGTGACCATGTAAAGCCCCGCAGCAAGCTTGATTTTTAGGAATCACAATTTCACAACCCGCAAGCTGAAGTAGCTTCATTGTAGCATCATTTGTTTTCATAAACATGGTATCCATCAAGCAACCAGAAAAAAAGGCCACTCGTTTTTTTGTTTCAACTTTTGAAAGCAAATGGGTAGGTCGATTTTTCATTTCCTTTAAAGGAGGAACAGTTGGTAATACTGTTTCCATTAACGCTAGGTTGTCTGGAAGAAGCTTTAGTATTCCGGTAGAGCGAACAATGCGTTGAAGGCCAGAACGCTGATAAAAGCTAAGTAACCCTGTCGCGTTTTGCATGCGGTTTTGATGAGGAAACAGGCCTTCAAATACCACTTTTCGAATCGTTTTTACAGGAATAGAGTGCTTTTTATTTTGATTGATAATATCTCTTGCTTCTTCAAGTAAATGTCCATAGTTGACTCCAGAAGGACATACAGGCTCACAGGCTCTACAGCCAAGGCACATGTTTAACGATTTTTCTACCTCTTCATCAGGCTCAATAACACCGTCAACTACGGCTTTCATGAGCGCAATTCTTCCTCTTGGAGAATGCGATTCTTGAAAGCCTGATTCAATATAAGTAGGGCAGGTTGGTAAGCAAAAACCACAGCGCATGCAATTTAATAGTTCATCTTCATTCATTTGTTCTTTAAATTGCTTTTGGATTTTCTCACGTTCTTTAACTGTTGTCATGTTGTAATCACCACTCGTTTTCGGGAATCTTTAGCAAAAACTTTCCCTGGGTTGAGAATGTTATTTGGGTCTAGGGAACTCTTAATGGCTTGCATTGCAGCAATTCCTTCTTTGCCCACTTTAAGCTCAAGATAAGGAGCTTTCATGACGCCAACTCCGTGTTCACCTGTAATTGTGCCTCCGAGCTCAATCGCTTTAATAAATATCTCTTCAAATGCCTTTTCAACACGCTCAATTTCTTCATGGTTTCGTACATCTGTTAAACATGTTGGATGAAGGTTACCGTCTCCAGCATGACCGAATGTACAAACTGTTAAGTTATATTTTTTAGCAATTTCATTAGTGGCCACAACCATCTTTGCAATTTCAGATCTTGGAACCGTTGCGTCTTCTAAAATAGTCGTTGGCTTTAAACGCGCTAAAGCTGATAGGGCAGACCTTCTTGCTGTGCGAAGATCATCAGCTTCTTTTTCTGAATCAGCTACCTTTACCGATACAGCATGCTCTCTTTCACAAATGGCAGCCATCTTCAGCATGTCTCGCTTCACAATGTCAATTGGTCCATCTTGTTCAATTAATAAAACAGCTTTTACATCTGTAGGAAGCCCAATTTTAGCAAAATCCTCTACGACTTTTAATGTTGGTTGATCTAAAAATTCAAGCGTAGTCGGAATAATTTTATTCGCAATAATCGTTGACACCGATTTTGCTGCGGCTTCAAGGTCTTGATAAAGAGCAAGCATCGTCATTTTTGATTCAGGCATTGGTATTAGTTTTAAGATTGCTTTTGTAATGATTCCAAGAGTTCCTTCAGAACCGACAAACAAGCGTGTTAAATCGTAGCCAGCTACGTCTTTTGCGAGCTTTCCTCCCGTCTTAATAACGTCTCCATTTGCGAGTACAACCTCAAGCCCTAACACATAGTCGCGCGTAACGCCATATTTAAGACCGCGAAGCCCTCCTGAGTTTTCGTTGATATTTCCCCCGATTGTAGAAATTTTCATCGAGCTTGGATCTGGAGGATAAAACAGACCTCTTTCTTCTACTTGGTGGATGAAATCTAAGGTAATGACGCCTGGTTCAACTGTAGCAGTTAGGTTTTCTTCATCAATTTCTAACACTTGATTTAGATGTTTAAACAAAAGAACGATACCACCTTCAGTTGGACAGGTTCCTGCGCATAAGTTTGTGCCCGACCCTCTAGGTACAATCGGAATTTTATATTCATTACATAGTTTTACAATAGCTGCTACTTCTTCAGTGTTATTGGGCGCAATAACGGCATCAGGCAGTGATTGGAATTGAGGTGTAGCATCGTAGGAGTAAACGAGTCGACCGGCTTTTGAGTCATCATAATTATGGGCGCCGACAATGTCTTCAAAGGATTTCTTGAGTTCAATAGGTATCATGGTTATAGCTCCTTTTAAGTAAACGAATTCTTACTTTTATAATAAGAAATAGAAGAAGGATTAACTATGGTTAATCCTCTAAAGTGTAGCAGTTATTTATGCGGTATCGTTGGTTATTCATCTAAAAACAAAAAAGCGAGGTGAAAAATGAGCAAGTCCTCGGTATGGCGAAGGTTTAGTCCAGTTAATTCTTCGACTCGCTTTATTCGATAGTGTAGCGTGTTGATATGAATGTGCAGTGCATCTGCCGTAGCTTTGAAGGCTTGATTTTGCCTTAAAAACGTTTTAACAGTTTTTATTAATTCTTGATCATTCATAACCTGGGAAATGGTTCTGCGAATAAATTCAACCTTTGTTTCTTTTTTTATATCTTTTAACAACATTTCAAGACGAAGGTCATCATCAAATATAATAGCTCCGGATTTTTTTGCAGTACTCAAAGCTCGTTCCGCTTCGTGAAAAGATTGATGAACCATTCTAGGAGAAGCAGGTTGTCCAATTCCAATTGAAGCGTTTACTTGATATCGAGTTTTGAAATGGCGGCTAATTTGCTTAGCAAAGTGAAGCGTACGTTCCTTTGTCTTTTGGTCAGCTTGTAAAATAATAAAGCGGTCGTTTCCCCAGCGAACAAACACATCTTTGTTGTCCTGACTAAAGTTCTCCATAAGATCTTTTAACATTTTGTTATTCATTACGTCTGAACAGTGACCGATTAAAACTTGTCGTTCAATTGAAAGATCGATACCAATCAATTCCGCTTGGTGGATAAATTCTTCACTCCAATCGGATTTTTGGACCCAATCGAATACAAACGCTTCAAGTGCTCGCGCTTGCCATTCAAGCTGCTCGGAATAGTAGCGTTCATTCATCATTAGTTCAGTCATTCTTTTTAAAATTTCGGCATAAGCGGATACGCGTTCTGGGTTACCGGTAATACCAATTACACCAGCAATTTGATTTTGAAAAAGGATTGGAAGATTAATTCCCGCTTTGACGCCTTTTAAAGGAGCTTGATTTTCTTGAGTAATAATGAACTTTTGCTTTTTTTGCGTGCAAATGAGAGCTCCTTCATGAAATGTATTTACTCGGTTTTTATCCGTGCTGGCGATGATCATGCCAGACGTATCGGCTACAATTAAATCTTCATGAATTAGATGATTGATTTCTGAAATGATGCTATCTGCTAAAGATGCTATCATCATACATGTTCCCCCGTTCTGTTTCTATCACTAGTGTAGCATAGTGGGAGTGAAGAGCTAGTAGTGAAAAGCATAGGCTTTAAATAGAAAGATAAGGAAGTAAGTCGTCTGGATTCTAACAAGAATACTTCACCTTTCTCATAATCTTGAAAACAAGAGGGGGCTAAAAGAGCCCTCTCTTGTTTTCATTGAGCCGTATATCCCCCGTCAATAACGACAGCTTGACCGGTCACGCCTTTTGCTGCATCACTTGCTAGAAAGAGGGCGTAATCGGCAATTTCACTTACATCTAATAAACGTTTCTGAGGGACGAGTGGATAAATTACTTCTTCAAGTACTTTCTCGAGCTCAACGTTTCTCGTACGAGCTAAGTCTTGTAATTGGTTACGGACAAGAGGCGTATCTACGTAGCCAGGGCAAATAGCGTTAACGGTTACTCCATGTTCAGCACCTTCTAGCGCCGCTACTTTTGTTAAGCCGATGACTCCGTGTTTTGCACTGTTATAAGCTGCTTTTCCTGCAAAGCCAATCAAGCCATTTATGGATGCCATATTGATAATGCGACCAAATTTTTGCTGCTTCATAAGAGGAAAGACGTGCTTTGTAGCAACAAAAGGTGCAGTCAGCATAATCTTTAATAAAAGTTCAAATTTTTCAGTTGGAAACTCTTCGAGTGGGGAGACAAACTGCATGCCCGCATTGTTAATTAATACGTCAACTTTTCCGTATTTTGCAGAAGCAGCGTTAATCATCGATTTAATATCATCTTCATTTGTGACGTCTGCTTTTACACCGTAGACGTCATATCCCTTTGAAGAGAGTTCTTGCTCTGCTTTTTTAACACCTTCTTCATTTAAATCAGTCAAGACAACCTTTGCATCATGTTCAGCAAAACGCTCGCCGATTTGAAAGCCAATTCCTTGAGCAGCCCCTGTAATTAATACAACTTTATTTTTAACCATTGTTCATTCCTCCCACACGCTTTATATAAAACGCTTACTTTTCCATTTTATCAAAATAGTAGGTTGATATAAATATAATTGCTTTTCAAAAAAGGAAATTTTCTTTGGTTGAAGAATATAATACAAGTTCATAGAAAGTTTATACAGGAACGAGAAGGTAATAGAAAGAAGGTTTTATATGCAAGCAGCAGTAAAGTTACAAACGAAACAAGAACAAACTATTTATCGTATTTTATTTGCTATCAGCTTAGGTCACTTTTTAAACGACTGCATGCAATCAGTTGTTCCAGCGCTTTTTCCCATTCTAGAGCAATCAATGAATTTAAATTATACGCAAATTGGTTGGATTGCATTTGCGCTGAATATGACATCCTCTATCATGCAGCCGGTATTTGGTATCTTCGCAGATAAGCGGCCACTCCCATTTTTATTACCAATTGCAATGTGTTTAAGTTTAGTCGGCATTATTGGCTTAGCGCTAGCACCTAACTTTTATTTTGTTCTAGCGTCCGTGCTGTTTATTGGATTAGGATCAGCCATTTTTCATCCGGAAGGGTCACGTGTTGCCTATATGGCTGCTGGACAGAAAAGGGGGTTAGCTCAGTCAATCTATCAAGTAGGAGGTAATACGGGGCAGTCGATGGCGCCTTTATTTACTGCTTTTATCTTTATTAGCTTAGGTCAGTTTGGTGCAATGTGGTTTACACTCTTGGCAGCGGTTGGTATTGTAACTCTTTACTATGTATCAACGTGGTACAAGCAAGAGCTGATTGTTCGAAAACAGTTGCAAAAAAAGCGATCATTAAATGAAATGAAAGTGACAAGCAAATTAGTATTCGCTGTTGCTTTATTAATTTTTTTAGTTTTTGCTCGTTCGTGGTATGGAGCTGGGATTTTGAATTACTTCCAATTTTATTTAATTGAAGCATACGGAGTCACAATAAAACATGCACAAATCTATGTCTTTTTATTTATGATTGCAGGAGTCTTTGGCACTTTTTTTGGGGGACCTTTAGCAGATCGTTTCGGAAAACGAAACGTTTTGTTGGTATCCATGCTTGGGTCAGCACCATTTGCACTTATGCTACCGCACGTAATGCTTGGTGCAGCAGCCCTGTTGTTAGTGCTTATTGGTTTTATTCTTCAATCTAGTTTCAGCGTTACGGTAGTTTACGCTCAAGAATTATTACCTGGAAAAATCGGCCTTGTTTCAGGGCTTATCGTGGGCTTGGCGTTCGGGATGGGAGCGCTGGGAGCCGTTATATTTGGAAAGTTAGCGGATATATATAGCCTAAAATTTATTATGCTGTTTTGTAGTATCCTTCCTCTAATTGGAATTCTAACGTGGTTATTGCCAAGTGACAAGCAAGTAAAAGAGATGAATAACGAATTATAAAAGCCGTCAGCATTATGCTGTCGGCTTCTTATCATTCACAAATTTAAGAAAAACAAATCCAGAAGGATAAATTTTTGAATCAATTAACGAAAGTGGCGTGTCAGCTACGTTTCCTTGAAAGAGAGGAATGCCACTTCCTAGCAATATAGGCTTTTGAAAGATCCAATACTCATCAATTAAGTTTTCATTTAAAAACAGTGCATTTAGTGACCCGCCCCCTACAAGAAAGATGTTTTTCCCTTCCAGCTTCTTTAATTCGGTGACTTTGTCGTGAACTTCTGTAGGTGAGATGAACGTTACATCTTCAGATTTGCCGCCCTTTTTTGTTGTCACTACAAATACTTCCTTTCCCTTATAAGGAAACTCGCCGAACGTTAATACTTGTTCGTACGTGTGGCGACCCATAAATACGGTATCAATGCTTTCATCAAATTCATTATATCCATAATCTTCGTTTGTTTCATTCTCCACTAGCCAATCAATTTTTCCGTTTTCACGCGCAATAAATCCATCAATTGTAGTTGCAATATATAAAATTACTTTTCTTGTCATGCCATGTTCCTCCTTAGCAAATCGCTATTATATTTTACCCGCTTCGTGTATGATAATAACATTTAAATGCGTCAAAAACTGTCATAGATAGGTGAATATTATGAAAACAAAAAAGTTATTTGAACTGATGTTTTATATTAATGCGAAGCGCTATTTTACTGCTAGAGAAGTTGCAGAAGAGTTTGATATGTCTGTGCGTACTGTTCAGCGCTACTTATTGGATTTACAGGAGCTAGGGGTTCCTTTATATGCTGAAAAAGGAAAATATGGCGGCTATCGTGTTTTGAACAATCGCGTATTGCCTCCTTTATTCTTTTCTGAGGAAGAAGGAAAAATGATGTATTTTTTACTTGAAATGATCACTCATTATCCTACAATCCCGTTTCAAGTAGATACTCAGAGGGTAAAAACAAAGTTTTATACTCATTTACCTGCAGATGTAAGAAATCAGCTAGAACAGATAAAAGATTTTGTTGTATTTTTAACGCCAAATCGTTCAGAGGAAGCCCCCCTTTTAAAAGACTTATTGCTATCAGCAATGAAGCATAAAAAAGTAGTGATTCAGTATGAAAGTAAAACAGGGATAAAGGGGCATATTGTTAAACCAATTGGTATTTATGCGCATGAAGGTCTATGGTACTTTCCGGCATATAGCTATAAAAAAGAAAAAATCCTGCTTTTTCGTGCAGATAGGGTAAAAAAAATAGAGAACTTAGGTGAAGATTTTACGGAATCGCTAACGTTAAAGAAATGGTTAGCTCAAGACTATGTTCCCACAAAGGCTCTATTGTTGCATATTGAAATAACAAAAGAAGGCGTGCGGTTAGCAAGTGCAAATCCTAGCTTAGGACCTCATATAACCATAAATAACGATGGAACGGGAACAATAAAATCAGTAATTGGTCGAGATGACCTTGATTTTACGGCAAATATATTGCTGAATTTAGGACGTTATGCAGAAGTAATTGAACCAAAAGAATTACGGGAGTCATTAAAAAAGAAAGCAACTGAAATTGTAAATATGTATACATAAATGACTAAGCAAAATAACGGACGAGCAAGCCTCTTTCTTTTAAAATAAAAGCAAAGGAAGTGATATCAATTATGATTTTAAGCGTATTAGATCAGTCTCCAATATCAAGCGGCCAAACAGCAAAAGATGCGCTTGCTCAGACGGTACAGCTAGCAAAGTGGACAGAAAGACTAGGATATCATCGCTTTTGGGTAGCTGAACATCATAATACAAATGGGTTAGCAGGCTCTTCGCCACTTTTATTAATGACTCATTTGGCATCTCAAACAAGTTCGATTCGAATTGGCTCTGGAGGCGTGCTTCTCCCTCAATACAGCCCATATAAAGTGGCTGAAGACGTACAGTTATTAGAGAATTTGTTTCCAGGGCGAATTGACTTGGGATTAGGTCGATCTCCAGGAGGCGATGCACTAACGAGGTTAGCATTAACAGACGGAGTACGAAAAAGTCTGAATGAATTTCCACGTCAAATTCAAGCGCTACAGGGACATTTGCTGCAAAACCTTCCTGAAAATCACCCTTATTACGGGGTAACAGCTTATCCCAAAAGTGATACTAAGCCTGAGATGTGGCAGCTAGGCATTAACAAACGAGGTGCGCGAGCAGCTGGGGAACTTGGCGTTTCCTTTACGTTTGGTCACTTTATTTCTCCTATTGGAGGAAAAGAAGCCCTGAAACACTATCGACAAGAATACGTTCCATCAGACTATCAGCAAGTGCCTCACACGAACGTTTGCGTATTTGTGGTGTGTGCTGATACAGACGAAGAAGCGGAGCAACATGCCAAAACGCTTGATGATTGGTTGCTCAAAGTAGAAAAAGGAAAAGATACAAAGGTTTCTTCTATTAATGAAGTCAACCAGCGCGTGTATTCTGAATATGAGAAACAAAAAATAAAGAAAAATAGGAGTCGAATGATTGTAGGATCTACAGAAACTGTTCATGCTAAATTGTTACGCTTACAAAATGAATATCATAACGATGAATTCTTAATCATTACTAACATTCACGATTTCCAGGCGAAGCTACATTCTTATGAGCTCATTAGCAAGATGTTTCAATAACATAATTACAGCCTAGAACGTTCATACTATACTACTGACTAGTAGGTAGGAGTGATTATATGAATTTAGAAGATATTGATCTGTCTAAAAAGATTTCATCTAAAAAAGAATATAAAAAAAAGCTAAAATCTTTGCAGCTACGCTTATTGCGGTTAGAACACATTATCTATATGGAAAAGGTACCTATTATATTTGCGTTTGAAGGGTGGGATGCGGCAGGGAAAGGGGGAGCTATTAAGCGTATTACACAAAAGTTGGACCCCCGAGGCTTTCACGTGTATCCGATTAGTGCACCAACTGATGATGAACGTAGGTATCACTATCTTCATCGCTTTTGGACAAGATTGCCGCACGCTGGGCAAATAGCTTTATTTGATCGTTCTTGGTATGGACGCGTACTCGTCGAGCGCGTTGAAAATTTAATTTCAACAAGTGAGTGGGGAAGGGCGTACGAAGAGATTAATCAGTTTGAGCGTACGTTAACGGATAACGGCTATATTGTAGCAAAGTTTTGGTTCCACATTAGTAAGGATGAGCAGCTCAAGCGCTTTAAAGAAAGGGAAGCGGATCCTTTTAAACGCTGGAAGTTAACAGAAGAAGATTGGCGTAATCGAAAAAAGTGGGACGAGTATGAAGAAGCGGTAGAGCATATGTTTAAATATACGAATACGAATCAAGCTCCGTGGTTTGTTATTGCAGGTAACGATAAGCAATATGCGCGAGTCAAAACCTTAAGCGTGATGATTTCTTACTTTGAACAAAAATTGATGGAGCGTGGAATTCAAGTATAGTAAAAAGGTGACGAATATTCGTCACCTTTTTATGATTAAGCGTACATACCTTTAACTTGTTTTTGTAAGTCTGTGTTTGTTAGGTATTCATCATATGTTGTTTGCTTATCAACCACTCCGTTTGGCGTGATTTCAATAATGCGATTCGCAATTGTTTCAACGAACTGATGGTCATGAGATGTGAAAATCATTGCACCTTTATAGCTCATTAATCCGTTATTTAATGCCGTAATCGATTCTAAGTCTAAGTGGTTGGTAGGATCGTCTAAAAGAAGAACGTTTGAACCACTTAGCATCATTTTAGAAAGCATACAGCGAACCTTTTCGCCTCCAGATAATACATTGGCTTTCTTTAGTACTTCTTCACCAGAGAATAACATTCTTCCTAGGAATCCACGAAGGAAGCTTTCGCTTTCATCTTGTGGTGAGTATTGGCGTAACCACTCAACTAAGTTTAAGTCGCTATTCTCAAAGTACTCAGAGTTATCTTTCGGGAAGAACGATTGAGATGTTGTTACACCCCATTTAAATGTACCGCTATCTGCTTCCATTTCACCCATTAGAATCTTCATAAGCGTTGAGTTTGCAATTTCGTTACGGCCAACTAACGCAATTTTATCTTCTCGATTCATTGTAAAACTTACGTTATCTAGTACCTTAACACCATCAATGATTTTTGTTAAACCTTCAACTCGCAGTACGTCGTTTCCAATTTCACGCTCTGGCGTAAAGTTTACGTATGGGTAACGACGAGAAGATGGACGGATATCATCTAACGTAATTTTATCAAGTAATTTTTTACGAGATGTTGCCTGCTTTGATTTTGATGCATTGGCGCTAAAACGAGCGACAAACGCCTGAAGTTCTTTAATTTTTTCTTCTTTTTTCTTATTAGCATCAGATGCCATTTTTTGAGCAAGCTGGCTAGATTCATACCAGAAGTCGTAGTTACCAACGTAAACTTGAATTTTACCAAAATCTAAATCCGCAATGTGCGTACACACTTTGTTCAAGAAGTGACGGTCATGGGATACAACGATTACTGTGTTTTCAAAGTTAATTAAAAACTCTTCTAACCACTGAATTGCCTGAATATCTAAGTTATTGGTCGGCTCATCTAGTAGTAAAACGTCAGGTTTGCCAAATAAAGCTTGAGCAAGTAATACTTTTACTTTTTCACTACCTGTCAGCTCAGCCATTTTTTTATCGTGAAGATCTTCAGAAACGCCTAAACCTTTTAAAAGAATCGCTGCTTCAGATTCAGCTTCCCAACCGTTAAGTTCAGCAAATTCACCTTCAAGCTCAGCTGCTTTCATTCCATCTTCATCAGTGAAGTCAGCTTTCATATAAATAGCATCCTTCTCTTGCATCACTTCATATAAGCGAGCGTGACCCATAATAACGGTTTTTAATACTTCATATTCTTCGTATTCGAAATGGTTTTGTTTTAAGAACGCTAGGCGTTCGCCAGGTCCCATATGTACATCACCAGTTTGTGACTCAAGTTCACCAGATAAGATTTTCAAAAATGTTGACTTTCCAGCACCGTTCGCTCCAATCAATCCGTAGCAGTTACCAGGCGTAAACTTAATGTTTACATCTTCAAATAACTTACGGTCTGCAAAACGTAGGCTTACATTACTAACTGTAATCATGTATGAGCAATCCTCCAAATTCAATATCTATCAAATTATATCATTCTTTCTTTACAAGAGCGATATCAATAGCAATAAATTGAACATAAAGTGTACATGAACCAAGGAATAACGTCAAGGAGGCTCAGCTTTTACTCTATTTCTGGCAGGAGCCGAATGTCTTACGCTCCATTCCACAAGTTTTTTAACTTGTTTTGGGAACGAACAAAAAATATCCGAACGATTGCAGGTTAGCGATCGTTCGGATATCTCATTAACTAAAATACTTATGAATCAGCCTTATTCAAAGATATAAGCCAGTGCACGAATTGCTTGGTCTGGTGTTTCAACGACAACTTGTGCTTTGTTTGAAAGCTCTTTTAAAGGATGGTGCAGTTTTTCTGGACGTACAAGGATAAGGGGCTTGTTAAATGCAACGGCTGTAGCCGCGTCCATTGCGCTATTCCACTGTTTGTATTTTTCACCGAAAAGCGCAATGACTACGTCGGATTTCTTAAGCAGTACTTCTGTGCGCAAGTTGTTAAAAGCTGAAGCGGCTTCATCTTTTAAAATAGCTGAGTCTTGTTTACCTAAAATGACTTCGCCGATATTATCCGAGCGATCATGGTCCGTCATCGGTCCTACAAACGTAATTGGAAGCTTTAAGTCCTCCGCTTGCTTTTTGATATCGTCTCTCCAATTATCATGAATTTGTCCTGCTAAATAAACGACTAATTCCATAACGGCATCCCCTTTATAAAAAAATATATATACGTATAGCTTACCAAAAAAATGAAAAATAAACGAATGGTTTGTTTTAATCTAGACAAATACCTCAAAACAAGGAAAAATAAAAGACGGATTACATAGAAGAGAGGATGAACATTATGTCAGAGAGAGAGGTACTACAGGTTCATAACGTCACGAAAAAGATTGGCAATAAAATTATTTTGGATAACGTATCATTGTCTGTGCGAAAAGGAGAAATCTTTGGGTTACTAGGTCCAAACGGTTCGGGTAAAACTACGCTTATTCGAGCAGTTGTAGGTTTAGTAAGTTCAACAGGAGACGTTACCATTAACAATCATGACCAGCGCAAACAATTTAATGAAGCTGTCAAATCAATTGGTGCAATCATTGAAAACCCGGAGTTTTATGGATATTTGACAGGTTATCAAAATTTAAAGCATTTTGCACGAATGCACGGTGTGTCTGCAAATCGAATCGATGAAGTGGTCGAGCTAACAAGGTTAGAAAAAAGCATTCACCAACCGGTAAAGACTTATTCACTCGGAATGCGTCAGCGCCTCGGAGTTGCACAAGCTATTCTACATAAACCGTCACTACTGCTACTAGATGAGCCTACTAACGGCTTGGATCCAGCAGGAATGATTGAATTTAAAACATATTTAAAGCGGTTGTGCAAAGAAGAAGGAATTTCAATTCTTATTGCTAGCCATTTGTTGAAAGAAGTGGAAGCCTTGTGTGATCGCGTAGGGATTATTCAAGACGGCAGACTGCTATCTGTTCAAGAATTAGCTAAGCGTAATATAGAAGAGAACCTAACGATTGTATTTGCAGTTGATGCTGTAGAAAAAGCGGAAAATCTGCTATCAAATCAAGGCTACACTTGTGCAATAAAAGAAAAGCAGCTTTCTGTACAAGCTCAACCGAAAGAGGCTGCTGCTATTAATAAACTTCTAGTGGAAGAAGGCATTGAAGTATACCAAATTACTCCAATTTATGAATCGCTAGAACAATCGTTTATGTCTGTTACGGGAGGAGATTTCAATGCTTAATTTAATACAAAATGAACATATGAAGTGGTTTATGAAAAAAAGCACAAAAGTCGTATTTCTGGCAATTGCTGTCTTAACGCTTGGAATGGCTCTTATAATGAGAACTATTACAACGAATGCTGGAATTGCAGAAACGTTGCCAGGCTTTGTTGCTTTCACTTCAAACTTTTTAATTATTGTCCAATTTTTTGCTGTAGCCGCTGCTGGATCGATTGTTGCATCTGAATTTGAAAAAGGAACGATTAAACTTCTATTAATTCGTCCTAAGAGTCGCTCAACTATTCTTTTATCCAAATACCTGACTAGCATTTTTATTAGCTTGTACTATTTGGCTGCCTTCTTTTTATTTTCAATCATTTGGGGTATTATTTTCTTTTCAGGAGGAGCTTTTAATGGTCAAGAAGGACAAGGTATCTGGATTGCATATGGTGTTTCATATCTTGAAACCTTTATGATGGTTGCTTTTGCGTTTATGCTATCGTCGGTATTCAGAAATAGTGCATTAGCAGTTGGTCTTGGCATTGTTGTTGGAGTAGGAGCAAAAATGCTTGCTGGAATTTTATCTGAGTTTCAAGTACAGTGGGGAATTATTTTACTGTTTGCTAACACCAACCTTAGTCAATATATGGATGGAAATCAAACGTATTTCCCTGGGATGACCCTACCGTTTTCTCTATTTATTATTATAGCTCATCTAATCTTCTTTGTTGGAACGGCTTGGCTGTTTTTCTTAAAGCGAGACGTAGCGAATTGATATTTGAATTTTCTTTCTTTTTGTTTTTCTACAATAGTGTTTGACAAGGAAAGTAAAAGATATTAAAGTAGTTAAGAGTTAATTTTGAATAATAAATTTAAAAAATATTATACTTCTTATCAAGAGAGACGGAGGGACTGGCCCGATGATGTCTCGGCAACTGACTCACAGAGTGCGGTGCCAAATCCAGCAAACAATTTTGTTTGAAAGATGAGAAGAGCGTATTCTTATAAAGAATTATAAGAGGGCCTCTTCTTGATGAAGAGGTCTTTTATTTATGCAAAGAGGTGTAAACATGGGAAAACAAAAAGAAAACGGTTGGGCACTGCTGCCGCTAGGAGTATTTCTAGCTTTGTTTGTAGGCTCGGGGATTATTACAGGTGATTTTTATAAGCTTCCTGTACTTGTAGCAATTATCGTAGCGGCTATCGTTGCCTTAGCGATGAACCGGAAAGAAACGCTAAATGCGAAGGTGGAGCGTTTTGCTAAAGGCGCAGGTCATCCGGACTTGATGATTATGGTCTTTATCTTTATTCTGGCGGGCGCTTTTTCAGAAGTAGCAAGCGGCATGGGAGCGGTTGATTCAACGGTTAACCTTGCTTTATCTGTTTTGCCACAAAGCTTGCTTGTTGTTGGATTATTCTTTATCGGTGCTTTTATCTCACTTGCGATGGGTACTTCTACTGGTACCATTGCGGCTCTAGCACCAATTGCAGTTGGAGTAAGTGCTGAAACGGATATTTCTGCAGCACTAGCCGTAGCAGCCGTTATCGGCGGTGCAATGTTTGGAGATAATTTATCCATTATTTCTGATACAACAATTGCTGCGGTTCGTACGCAAAAAACAAAAATGAACGATAAATTTAAAGTGAATTTTCTAATTGTATTACCAGCAGCAATTATTACAATGGTTCTTTTATTAGTAATGACGCTTGGAAATAATTCTAATGTAGATGTTGAAAGTTTTAGCTTTGTAAAAATGCTTCCTTATATAGGAGTGCTGGTTGCAGCATTGCTTGGATTAAATGTGTTAGCAATTTTAACAGGGGGTATTGTTGTAGCTGGAATTATTGGATTGGCAGACGGAAGCTATACGCTAGCAACCTTTGCAAAAGCTATTACAACAGGAATTGGCGGTATGGCTGAACTCATTATTCTCAGCATCTTAATTGGTGGAGTCGTTGAACTTATTAAGTATAATGGAGGGATCCATTTCTTGCTTGGGCTATTAACACGTAATATTAAAACAAGAAAAGGCGCAGAGTTTAGTATTGCTGGATTAGTAAGCGCGACAAATCTTTCGACAGCTAACAACACAATTTCAATTATTACAGTCGGGTCTTTAGCAAAAGAGATTGCAGATGAATACGAAATCGATAACCGTAAGTCAGCAAGTATACTTGACTTATTTTCATGTAGCGTGCAGGGACTTGTTCCATATGGAGCGCAAATGCTAATTGCATCAGAATTTGCAAAAGTATCCTCAGTTGAACTAATGCCATTCGCATTTTATCCAATCTTAACAGCGATATTTGGAATTTTAGCGATTGTCTTTAATTATCCAAAGCTTACTCATAAACAACCTGCTAAAAAACAAATAGCTTAATTTCATCAGATGACATCAACCGGAAAGAAGGGTTGATGTCATCTTTTTTTAGAGTTAAAATGTTAGAATATTGAAAAAGAGGTGAAAGGATGATTTGTTTTAGGAATCGAGTGTTTCGCTCTGTACAGAATACGGATAACGGTGAAGTATCTTCTCATACGACCTTTCGCTATGAGCAAGAAGGCAGAATTATTCACGCAACGTATGAAGGTGGAGACGTTTTATACGGGACGTTAGTTGGGACTATAGACGAAAAGAGCTGTCTTACATTCCGCTATCAGCATGTTAACATAGCTTATGAAATTCGCGGAGGCACATGCTTTTCTACACCGGAGGTTTTGCCAGACGGAAGGATTCGCCTACATGAAGAGTGGCAATGGTTAGATATAGATCAGACAAAAGGTCGATCAATCACTGAAGAGGTTGTACATAAATAATTAGAAAAAGCGATAGGTTTCTATCGCTTTTTTGAATCGTAAAAATCATAAAAATCTTCGAATTCAACCTCCTTCCATAAATCTGGTTTTTGCTTTAAAGCTACCATAGCTAGTAAAAGTTCAACTCCGCATAAAACAAATAAAATAACCAATCCAAGCATCATTTATGACCACCTTTCGTTATAATAAAAACAGCATAAATGATGAAACGCGTTTCAGAACAAGAGCAAAAGGAGAGAAAAATGGTAAATATTCGAGATATTGCAAAGAAAGCTGGGGTATCCGTTTCTACCGTATCGCGAGTTTTGAACAATCACCCTTATGTAAGCGAAGAGAAGCGAGAGCGTGTACAAGCAGTCGTGGATGAGCTCAACTATGAGCAAAATAGCAATGCAGTTACTTTATCAAAAGGAAAGACTAATCGGATTGCAGTTGTTCTTCCATTTATTAATCACCCATACTTTAGCGTCATACTTGAAGGGGTTTCAAAGCAAGCACTTAGCGCTCACTGTCAGCTTGTATTGTGCCAAACAGCTTACGATGTAAAGAAGGAAATTGAAGCACTTCATATGTTGAAAACCAAGCAGGTAGATGGTGTCATCATTTGCTCTAGAGCAAATGATTGGAGTGTTCTTAGCGAGTATCAATCGTATGGCCCTGTTGTTGTATGCGAAGACGGAACAGCTAAAAAGGTGTCGTCCGTGTACGTTAATCATTACGCAGCTTTTGAAAAAGCCCTATCTTACCTGCATGAGCACGGACATCAGAAAATTGGTTACTGCGTAGGCAGGATGAGTGGTACAAACAGTGAACAGCGAGCTAATGCTTACGGTGATTTTATGAAGAGGTTGCAAGAACCGATACGAGAAGAGTGGGTATTCACAGATTGCTTATACATAACAGATGGAGATATGATTGTAGATCGTTTGCTTGCAATGGACGACCGGCCAACAGGATTGCTTGTTACCAATGATCAGCTTGCAGTAGGAGTTATAACTCGCTGTAAGAAAGAAGGTTTATCAGTGCCCAAAGACATTGCGATTATTGGGTTTGATAATCATCCGTTAACAGCTTATTTAGACATTACTACTATTCAGCTACCACTTTTTGAAATGGGGGAGCATTTATTTAAACTTGTGCTTGATAAAAGTCTTCAATACATTGAACTTCCTTTTCAGCTTATTGAACGTCAGACAGTGTAAAAAAGCACCATTATAAAATCACTATGTGCGGACACTATAGAAATAAAGCTGAAATAGAGAAGGTGACATAATGAAAAAAGAATATCATGTTGGGGACCAAGTTTTTGTGATCTATCGAAACCCTCATACGGCAAACGTAGCCAATATTACGCAGGGAGAAGTAGTTCAGCATCCTGAAAATAACAGCGACGTTGCGCTGCTTTTACATGAGTCGTATCACTTATTATCAGATGATGATGCGATATACACAAGCTATGAAGAAGCAGAACGAGCATATAACGAACTATTTGATTACGGACCGTACGAAGGCTAAAAAAGGCGCTGTTTAAACAGCGTCTTTTTTAGCCTACATTTAACAAGCATATGCCATTCCTTTTGCAACAGGGTGTATGGGACACTGTCACTATTGTTATTTACAAACGACGATGGGAAGTAAGCCGTACATCAGAACGTATGTAAATGTAGAAGAAATTCTAGATAGAGCTGAGCAATACATGAAAGAACGAGCACCACAAATTACGCGTTTTGAGGCCGCGTGTACGTCTGACATTGTAGGTATTGATCACTTAACTCATACGCTCAAGCATGCCATTGAATATTTTGGAGAAAGCGATTTAGGACAACTTCGCTTTGTGACAAAGTTTCATCATGTAGATCACCTTCTTGATGCTAAACATAACGGTAAAACGCGCTTTCGTTTCAGCGTGAATGCTGATTATGTTATTAAATATTTTGAACCTGGAACGTCACCGTTAGATTACCGAATTGAAGCAGCGAACAAAGTGGCAAAAGCGGGGTATCCTCTGGGGTTTATCGTAGCACCTATCTATATCCATGAGGGATGGAGAGATGGGTATCGCAAGCTATTTGAAAAGCTGGATGCTTCCATTCCACAGGAATCGCGTGATGATATTACATTTGAAATGATTCAGCATCGATTTACAAAACCAGCCAAACGTGTCATTGAAAAGAACTATCCAAAGTCTAAGCTACAAATGAATGAAGAAGAGCGTCGCTATAAGTGGGGACGCTATGGGATTGGAAAGTATGTGTATACAAAGGACGAAGAGCATGAGCTGCGTGAAACGCTTGAATACTATATTGGTCAATTCTTTCCAAATGCAAAAATTGAATACTTTACATGAGCAGAAAGTGCAGGCATTTTTAGCCTGCACTTTTTATTGTTAAATTGAAAAGAGATATCCTAAAAAACACTAAAATGATATAATTTGGTAATTGATAAAGCTATAGGGAGAGATGTTATGGATCATAAAAGAATAGAGAACCTAGAAAAAAAGATTACGGTATTAGAGGAGGAAGTAAAGGAGTTAAAGCAACTACTTACTAATCAATATGGGAGCAAAACAGAATTTACAGTGCAGGCAAAGAAACCTTCAAATCATGAAGAAGCGGTTTCTCATCAGCCGATGAAGCCAACTGAAGTTTATGAACAACAAGTGAAAAAATCAACGAATTGGGAAGAACAGCTTTTTCAAATATGGTTGCCCCGCATTTTTATTTTTGTTTTTATAATTGGTGTTCTTTGGGGATTTAAAGCTGCTTCTGACTACGGGGTAATGAGTGAAGGTGTCAAGGTTACGCTAGGATATATTGTAAGCGCCGCATTTGTAGGTGTTGGCCATTTGCAAATTGTAAAAAAACGCTCTGTATTAGGGCAAGTGCTCCTTGGTGGGTCCGTTCCAATCCTAATGCTAACAACGTTTGCAGCGCATAGTTTATATGGAATGATTGGGCCTTCGTTTGCATTTATGTTAAACGCGCTGTGGGTTGTAGCAGGGCTTGGCATGACTGTTTATTATCGTTCACAAGCGCTTGGGATCATTAGCATAATTGGCGGGGTGCTTGTACCGTTCTTAATAGAAAGTAACTCACCCAATCAACTTGTGTTTATTAGCTACGAAACGCTCTTATACCTCGCTTTTGCGTTCATTGCGTGGAGATTGAATTATCATGTGTTATATGGGTTAGCGGCAATACTCTTGAATGTAGTGTTGTTAGTATATGGTTGGTTTGTAGAGTTTACATCCCTTCTAGGAGCAGCTCTTCTTATTCAACATGTCTGTTTACTTTTACTGTCAGCCGTTCGCAAGGGGAATGAGTTTATTTATGCCTCAACTACTTTGGCAAGCTTATTTATCGTTTATGGCTGGATAAGTAGTACGATGGAAAAAACAACTGTTACCATTATAATTGCTGTACTTATTGTAGTATATGCCCTATGTATTAAGGTATATAAAAAAGAAAAGGTGAAATTTGACTTTTTTATGAGCTATTTAGTCATTGGCATTGCGTTTTTGATTAATCAGCTTCTTAATAAAGAAGATGCACTGTTGCTTTATATTATTCAAGGAGCTGTTACTTGTTATTTAGCACATAAATATAACAATCCAATTCAGAAATTTGTGGGATATGCAATTTACACAATCAGCGCAGTTGCTGTTATGGCGATACCAATTGAGGCGGTATTTTCACAACCGACATTAAATTGGCTTGGTTTTTTAGGCACAATGCTTTTTTTAGTGTTTATTCAAAATAATTCAATGAAAAAATCAACCTTGTTTGTAGCAAGTACCAGTATTTTATTTACCATTTTAACCTTAAGTTTTGTCACGCAGGAAGTTCAACTTTTCACAGAAGCGTTATCGACCAATACTCAAACATTAGCTCTGACATTTTCGTGGATTTTACTAGCTATCATTGGTTTATCTATTGGTATAGTAAAATCATTCAAAGCGGGTACTTATATTGGAATTAGCTTATTGTTTCTTACTTTAATTAAGCTTGTTCTTTATGATTTACCGTTCATTCCTTTAGCCATCCGAGCTGTTTTATTCATTGCGTTAGGTGGAATTGGTCTTATCGTATCCAGAATTTTGCATAAAAAAAAGACTTAACTTTATATTTGATAT
>NZ_BCVD01000027.1 GCF_001591565.1 Priestia flexa NBRC 15715
TGTCTCAGTCTCTTTTTCTTACGGTTGAATAATTTGTAACTTCTTAGGATACTTCGTTAACGTTTTATTTCCATCTTTCGTAATAACTACATCATCCTCAATACGTACTCCACCAATGTTAGGGATATAAACGCCTGGCTCAATGGTATAAACCATGCCTTCTTTTAGTATGTCATCATTCGTACGGTTCATAGAAGGAAATTCGTGTACACTAATTCCTAATCCGTGACCTAGTCGATGTGGAAAGTATTCTCCGTATCCCGCTTCCGAAATAAGGTTACGCGCAATCATGTCTAAGTCCCCAATTCTTGTACCGGGCTTTGATGCAGATAAAGCAGCTTCTAACGCCTTATTAACCGTCTCATACATATGCTGTTGTTTTTCAGTAATTTCGCCAAATGCCACTGTTCGCGTAATATCCGAACAATATCCATCTAACACAACGCCTAAGTCAAATAAGACCATGTCACCTTTTTTTAGTGTACGTAGCCCAGGATTACCATGAGGATCACCCGTTTTTTCTCCAAATAACACCATCGTAGAAAACGACATCTCGCGAATACCTTTTCGCTTTAATTCATATTCAATTTTAGCAAGAACGTCCATTTCCGTAACGCCTTCTTTTAAAGCAGATACACCTACTTCAACACCATAATCAGCGAGAGATGCTGCTTCTTGTAAAATGTCAATTTCAGCTTGCGTTTTCACTACCCTTAATTCGTTCATTTTTTCTTCTACGCTTTCAAATACAACATCTTGATACAATGTTTTTAACTCTTCACTTCGCAGGAAAGATAGCTGCTCTTTTTCCACTGCTAAACGACCAATATTATTAATTTCTCTTTTATGTAATGCGGCACGAATTAGCTCCCAAGGGTTTTCATGATCTTCATATCCAACAACATCATATTTCCACCCTGCACTTTTTGCTTGATTAACTTCCATAAAAGGACAAACAAGTACAGGTTCAGTATTTGGAAATACAAATAGGCCTAAAAGTCGTTCATGCGGATCCGTATAAAAATTTGTTAAATAAAATACATTTTCTGTTGAAGAAATAAATGCAGCATCATAGCTTTTTTCAGAAAGCCAAGAAGCCACGTTGCTTAAGCGTTCATTCATCGCATATAACTTCCTTTCTTAATCTTTTAAAATTATTATACCATAATTTCACTACTTTCTCGACTAGTGAAACAACGTCTTTAGGCACAAAAGAAATTCTAGTTTATATACTATTTTGTACTGATTCGCTAGGTTGAATAATTACTTTTTTAAGCCATTGATTATTATACTGATAAATAAGATGGTAATCCCCTCCGGTAAAATATTGCTCCTGGAACATCTCTTGGTTTTTTAAAAATCCAGGGTCACCAATAAAATAATGTCCTTCGTTTAACCTAAATGTTTGAATAAACGAACTTATTCCTTCTTCATCTACATCATCATCAATGACTATTTCAACCGAGTTGCCATTGCTATGAAAATCAAATTCACCTGTTTGATTAAGCCGTACGACTGGTACATTAAACTCGCCTACTGTCAAAAATTGTTTCATTCCCTTCAAAACTTCAGATTCATGATCATCAAATAACAGGTAGTAGTTAAACTTATCCCCATCTGCCTGAAGTATGTTTGCAATTAGCTCAAAATGCTCTTTGCTTTGCTCATCATCAAACATGACAACGAATGACTCGTGATAAGATACCATTTGAAAAGGCGTCATTATCTTCTCTTTAAATCGTAGCATCAATTGTTCACAGCGCTTTCCCGTCACTTTTGCTCCTTTAATTGTTCCCACTCCATATGTTTTCCAGTGTGAAACAGCTTTTTGTGGAATAACGACTATATTTGAAGATGATACGTATAAGCTCATTTCCCCATCTCCTTTGCCATTCTGCATTTTTTCACCTTTTACTAATTAGAGACTTTTGGCTCATTCACCTGCAAAAAACGTATAAATTCATTAAAACCTTTTTGTTTGCTTTAATCTTACAGAATACATACCTAGATACACACCTAGCTTTTACGATTAAAATGGCTAATACTTGCTAATCATAGAATGTGATGGTAATTTTATATAAGAATATAATTGCTATACTTTTCAATTACTTTAAAATGATAGGTGAGAATATTGGAACAACGTGAACATCGCAAACGACATAAACAGAGAAAGAAAAAGCGAATGAGAAGATTTTTTCTTTTTTGCTCTGTAGTACTGATTGCTTTAGCTGGATATGTTTTTTATCAATATCAACAAGGGTTGGCTGAAGCAGACGGCGACTTTCAAAAAGATGGACAATTTGAATTTAACGGTAAAAGCGCCAATTTAGATACTATGAACGTTCTTCTTTTAGGGATTGATTCGCGCGGGGAAGAACATTCACGTGCTGATACAATTATGATTGCGCACTATGACAAGGATAATAACCAGCCAAAGATTGTATCTCTTATGCGAGATAGTTATGTAGATATCCCCGGGTATGGAAAAAATAAAATCAATGCAGCATATGCATTTGGGGGACCTGAGCTTTTGCGCAAAACAATAAAGGAAAATTTCGGTATCGATGTGAATTACTATGCGGTAGTAGATTTTAAAGGCTTCTCAAAAGTTGTAGATACAATTGCTCCAAATGGTATTGAAGTTGATATTAACCAAAGAATGTCCCATGGTATCGGGATGACCTTAGAACCGGGAAAGCAGACGCTTCACGGTGAAGAGCTATTAGGCTATGTGCGATTTAGACATGATAGTCAAAGTGACTTTGGACGGGTTCAAAGACAGCAAGAAGTTTTAGGTAAACTTACAGAAGAAGCATTATCGCTTCAAACAATAGCTAAAGCACCTAAGTTATGGGGAATTATTGATCCCTATGTGGATACAAATGTACCTCCAAAGACCTTCGTATCTATAGGAAAAGATTTCTTACTTGGAAGCTCAAATGAACTTGATTCGCTTCGCATCCCTGTTGACGGTGCATTTACCAATGAACGTGTTTCAGGAGCAGGCGCTGTACTACGATTAGATCTAGAAAAGAACAGGCAGGAAATTCAAACATTCTTAGATTAAAAAGACCCAAAAAGCAGACAGTTTTCTGCTTTTTGGGTCTTTTTTTTATGTTCATACATATATTAGTTACGCTACGGAAACACGACAACGAAATCCGTGTCTACTGGAGGGACCAATGTGAAACTATATCAATATGCTCAGCGTAAAACTGATTCTATGCTTTATCAGTCTTATCATTTCAACACCATTCTTTCTCAGACGGGAGATGTAAAAATAAATTACATTTCATTAGCACCTTATGATTACGCGCCTAAAACTGAAGCCACGATTCCCAAACTACTCTTAATTATAAGCGGAGAAGGATGGATTGCTAACAGTGAAGGTCGAATTTATGTTAATTTCGGAGAAGCTGTATTTTGGAAAGCCGGTGAATACGTTGAATTTGGTAGCGCGGATGGAATGACCTGTATTAGTATTGAAGGCTTCGAAATTTCTCCAGACACGTGGCTACAAGTACTACATAAAGGTACGACCTCATCATAAAGAAAGCCGAGTCATTGCTCGGCTTTCAATTAATTTCAGTCTGATACTAACCCCTTTTTAACCAAGAACTTGCGGGCTACCTCTTCTGCTGTTTTCCCTTCAGCATTGACTTCATAATTCATTTTACGCATTTCTTCATCATTGATTTTCCCTGCTAGCTTATTGAGAATCTCCTTTAACTCAGGATGCTCTTTTAACGTTTCTGCTCTTAAGACAGGCGCACCTTGATAAGGGGGAAAGAACTTTTCATCATCTTCTAGAACTGCTAAATCATACTGTTCAATTTCTGGGTCTGTTGCATATGCATCCAATAAATTAATATCACCTGTTTGAACTGCATTATAGCGAAGCTTTGGTTCCATCGTTTTAACATTGTTTAACGTTAAGCCATACTCTTTTTGAAGACCTGCATATCCATCTTCTCGATCCTTAAATTCAAGGGTAAAGCCAGCCTTTACTTGATCAGCCACGTTTGTTAAGTCTGAAATAGTTTTGACGTTATTTTGCTCTGCAAACTCTTTTGTTACTGTTAATGTATACGTGTTATTAAAAGCCATCGGTTGAAGATAGACTAAATCAAATTCTTCCTTTAATCCTACTTTGGCTTGTTCGTATACTTCACTGGCATCTTTACTATTAGGTTGCTCTTTTAAATGCGTAACAAGCGCTGTTCCAGTATATTCTGGGTAAATATCAATTTCTTTATTACGAAGAGCTTCAAATACAAAAACTGTTTTTCCCAATGACGAACGTAAGTCTACTTTCATATTCGTTTCGTCTTCAATTAACTGTTTATACATATTAATTAAAACATCTGGTTCTGCACCAAGTTTCCCACCTATTACAAGATCTGGCTCAGTTGCTTTCATAGCTATAAACGGGGATGCAAGAATTAATACTAAAATAGCAATCATAATGATAGGACGTTTTTTCGAACCCTTCTTTGAAGAATTTTCAATTGTTCGAAGAACCACGTCAAAGACAATTGCTAATAGTGCTGCTGGAATAGCACCTAATAAAATAAGAGCATTATCACTTCGGTCAATTCCTAATAGAATTAAGCTACCTAATCCACCTGCACCAATTAATGCAACGATGGTTGCTGTTCCGATGATCAAGACCATCGCTGTACGAATACCAGCCATAATAACTGGAAGAGCCAAGGGTAGCTCGACTTTTATCAGTCGCCTAAATGAATTCATTCCCATCGCTCTTGCTGCTTCAATTAAAGATGGGTCTACTTCTTTAATTCCTGTATATGTATTACGAACAATTGGTAATAAAGCATAGAGAAATAAAGCAATAACAGCGGGAACGGTTCCTATTCCTACTACTGGAATTAATAACCCTAATAAAGCTAGTGAAGGAATCGTTTGTAGAACAGCCGTTACGCCGATAATAGGCTCAGCAATTCGCTCATGCCTGGTTAAGTACAGGCCAAGAGGTACGGAAATTAATACTGCAATTAATAGCGCTAGTACGGAAATTTGAACATGTTCAAGCAGTGCTTGAACAAGCGCATCTCCCCTTTGTTCTAACAAAGTAGTTAAGCCATTCATTATACCACCGCTCCTTCTTTTGATCTATTAGACAAGAAGGCAAGGATGTTTTTGCTCGTTACAATACCAATTTTTTTCGAACCTTTATAAACACCAACACAATCGTGCTTTTGTAAAAGCTCTACAGCTTCGCCAATAGATGCAGATGATTTTAAATGTACAGGAGCTTCAATCTTTTCAAAATCTTGCTGATTTGTTTCATTAACAAATACTTCTAATGATTGAAGCAATACGCTTCCCTGATTACCGATAAATGATTTTACGAAATCATTTTTAGGGTTTTGAACAAACTCTTTTGGTGTGCCAATTTGAACTACTTCCCCATCTTTCATTAAACAGATACGATCTCCAAGAGTCATGGCTTCGCTAATATCATGCGTAACAAAGACGAATGTCTTTTTTATCTTTTCTTTTAAAGCTAAAACGTCCTGCTGCAGCTGATCACGACTTAGCGGGTCTAGTGCACTGAAAGGTTCGTCCATAAGAATAACAGGAGGATCGGCTGCGAGAGCTCTAGCTACACCAATGCGCTGCTGTTGCCCACCTGAGAGCTCAAAAGGCTTGCGGTTTCGGTATTGCTTCGGGTCCAGTCCAACCAGTTCCAAGAGTTCATCTACACGCTTTTTGATTTTATTCTTTTTCCACCCCTTCATCTCAGGTACTACCGCGATGTTTTCCGCAATGGTCATATGAGGAAATAAAGCAATTTGCTGGAGGACATACCCAATTTCCCAGCGCAGCTCATTAATGTTGTAATCCGTTACTTTTTTATCCGCTATGTATAAATCACCACTAGTCACATCATGAAGACGATTAATCATTTTAAGCGTCGTTGTTTTCCCACATCCACTAGGACCAATAAGAACAAAAAACTCCCCTTGCCTTATTTCTAAATTAATGTCTTTGACAGCTGTGGTGCCATCTTCATACTGCTTTGAAACATTTTTAAATGTGATCAAATTTAGATGCACTCCTCGTTCAGTTTTTATCGATAACCTCTTTTACCCTAGTTTTCTTCCCATTAAACATTTTTACATTTTATCTATTTTTAGGAAAATAAATACTTTGATGAGTACAAAAAAAACGAGACCCTTAAAAGGTCCTCGTTTTACTACACGTATTATGCTAGCGACAGGGATTGAACCTGCGACCTCTTGCTTACCATGCAAGTGCTCTACCTACTGAGCTACGCCAGCGTCAATCGTAATTATATCATATTTTTCTATTCTTTGAAACATTTTATTTCATTTATTATCCAAAATGTATCTATCTGATTCACTATAATCTACAAAAATTCAAATGAATGTAAGAATATCTAACAATAAAAATGAGAATTTTCTAAAAATGAGTTACACTGGTAAAACATTCAAGAAACTAGAAAGGAAGAAGATAAATGGACCAACAACAAACGCTTAAAAAATCTCCCCCAAAAACACCTTATCCGCGTGACTGTACGTTTAGCAAGGAGGATTGGACGACTCTTTCGACCTATTGGTATCCCATCGCACAAGCAGCTGAGGTAAACGAAAAGCCGCTTAGCGTTAAGCTATTAGATGTCAATTTAGTTGTATATCGCACTAAAAAACAAGTTGTCGTAGCTCGAGACCTCTGCGTTCATCGTGGCACTCCCCTTAGTATGGGTTGGGTAGAAGAGGAGGAAATTGTATGTCCTTATCACGGATTTCGCTATAACACAGAAGGAGCTTGTACATCGATACCAGCGCATCCTGATGCAAATATATCTCCTCGCCTCTGCATGACGGTTTACCCTGTTATCGAGCAATTTGGACTCATTTGGACATCGTTAACAGGCGAAATGGATAACATTCCACAGTTTCAGGCTTGGGATGACCCTGACTTTCAACAAATTGTTTGTCCTAGCTTTGATATAGGGGGTTCGGCAGGTCGACAGATGGAAGGCTTTTTGGATGTTGCACATTTTGCCTGGGTTCATACGGATACATTTGGCGATCGAAACAATGCCTTTGTTCCCAGATATAAGGTTGATAAAACAGACTATGGTTTAAACGTGGAATACTTAAGCACTGTAAGCAATTACTCTAAAGAACAAGCACACTTAAATCCAGAAAACTTTAAATGGCTGCGGGTATTTGACGTGTACCCACCTTTCACTGCTACACTAAAAGTTTATTTTCCTGAAGGTGGCCAGCTTTGGATTATGAATGCGGTTTGTCCAGTTTCCGCTCGTGAAACGCGCTTATTTGTACCTATTGCTCGCAACTTTGACAAAGATTCTCCTGTTGAAGGTGTTTATGACTTTAACCTTCGGGTATTCGATGAAGATCGCGAAATGGTTGAAAACCAAAAGCCCGAAGATCTCCCTCTTGATTTACAAATGGAAGCTCATATCGCAGCTGACCAAACATCCATTGCTTATCGAAAGCTACTAAAATCAATGGGGCTAAGCTTTATTTATACAAGTTAATTAAAAACGCGTCAGGCTAAAACTTGACGCGTTTTTATTACTCATATTTAATTCGAGCATACATGCATAAATCAACAAACATCCCTTTTGACTTTTCAACTTTTCGCAGAGTTCCCTCATACTGAAAATGATTTTTCTCTAGTAAATGAATGGACGCCTTGTTTGCTGGCTCTACTTTAGCCGATACCCTAACCATATCAAGGCTCACAAAACCATAATGAACCAATTGTTGAACTACCTCTGAACCATATCCTTGTCCCCAAAATACTTCGTCTATTTCATAGCCAATTTCTACATGCTGGTTATGAGTATCTATTTGATTAAATCCGCATGAACCAATAATCTTTGCTTGCTCTTTATGAAAGATTGTGTAGCGTAGTGCTTTTTGTTCCTTCGCTAGATTCTGTAGAAAAGCAATCATTTCCCTTGCTTGCTTTTCATCACAAAAAGAATCAATATTCATGAATTCAGTAACTTTTTGATTAGACCAAATTTTAAAAAGCTCCGGTGCGTGCTCAAGTTGGATTGGGGTTAGACAAATACGTTCACCTTGAAGAGATTGCCACATAACTCCTCATTCTCCTTTCAAGACTCATCATACTTTTTCACTATACAACGAACATATTCATAAAAAAAGGTAAGGTTCACTTATAAGTGAACCTTACCTTTTTTATTTTATTTAGCAAACTGTTCTCTTTTAACAGCTTGTTGGTCTTGTGTAACTCCGCTAACTGTTACTCGCTTCATAAAGAGCGATAAGACTAATGCCACCACTATAAGTATCGATGAAATTAAAAATGAATCATTGATCCCTTCAACCATGGCCTGCAGTCCAATTTGCTTTTGCAAATCAGCCGTTGGTGCAACAGCTCCATTACTCATTGCCTCTTTTGCTAATTCTTCTGCATGAAATTCTGTGCGGTTAGACATAACCGTTACAAGTAAAGCTGAACCAATAGCTCCTGACACTTGTTGTAACGTATTATTCATCGCTGTGCCGTGCGGATTAAATTGCTGTGGAAGCTGATTTAATCCGTTTGTCATAATCGGCATCATAACCATTGACATACCAAACATACGAGCCGTGTATAGGATAATTAGCTCCGTATATGTAGTTGTCAATGATAATTGACTAAACATATACGTCGTAACACCTGTGATAGCTAACCCAATTACAGCTAGCACGCGTGCGCCAAATTTATCAAACAGCTTGCCTGTAATTGGAGACATAATCCCCATCACTAAGGCTCCCGGTAATAACAATAATCCTGAATCTAAGGGCGAAATCCCTCGAGCACTCTGTACGTACATTGGTAGCAATAGCATTGCAGAGAATAATGCCATCGTAATAACAATTGAGATGGCAGATGACAATGCAAACATTGGATATTTAAAGATACGAAACTCTAGCATTGGTTTTTCAAGCTTAAACTGGCGAGTAATAAATAAAACCAACCCAATTACTCCAACGATAATCGTTCCGTATACTTCTAGTGATCCCCAGCCTTTATCTCCAGCTGAACTAAACCCGTACAGTAAACCACCAAATCCAAATACCGAAAGAATTAAAGAAAGCTTATCTAACTGAATATCTATCTTTTCTTTTTGATCTTTCAACAAGAAAAATGCTAATACAAGAACAACAAATGCAATTGGCGTCACAACGTGAAATAGCATTCTCCAGTCATAATGTTCAATTAACCATCCTGAAAGAGTTGGGCCGATTGCAGGTGCAAAAATCATCACCAATCCAAAAATACCCATTGCTCCCCCGCGCTTTTCAATTGGAAAGCTCGTTAACAGCACATTCATTAATAGCGGCATCATAATAGCTGCTCCTGATGCTTGAATAACACGTGCAGCTAACAATACTCCAAATTCCGGCGCTACTCCAGCTACTACTGTACCCGTTGTAAAAAGAGCCATCGCTGTTAAAAACAAGCCACGGACCGAGTATCGTTGAATTAAAAAAGCAGTGGTTGGAATCATAATACCATTGACAAGCATATAACCTGTCGTTAACCACTGAACGGTTGATGTTGTTACTCCTAACTCATTTTTTATAGATGGTAAAGCAATGTTTAATAATGTCTCATTAAGTAATGAAATAAATGCTCCTATAAGTAAAATACCAATAATTCCATATGGTGGTTTTTTTGTAGTTTGCATAAAGTTCCTCCTCTCACTAAACCGTAAGTATATTTTTTTATACTATAAGTTCACATATTGTATATTATACCTTCAGTTCATTTTTTGCAACAAAAAAAAGCTGTGATTTTAAAAGAGTTTGTGTAAACGTTTTTTCTCTTGTATCATAAATAAATAGACAGCTAGTACACTTTTATTGCAGGTGATGAAATGAATAAAAAACAAGAATTGATGCTAAAGAGCGCTCATAAGCTCTTTGTTGAAAAAGGATTCCAAGCAACATCTATACAAGATATCGTTGAAGATAGCGGCATTTCAAAAGGTACGTTTTATAATTACTTTTCGTCTAAGAATGAGCTAGTCATTAAAATTTTCGAGTCGGTTTATGATGAGTTAGAAACCAAAAGAAATGAATTTTTAATTGGCCAAAACCGTTCAGACTTAGATATATTCATTAAGCAAATTGAACTTCAGGTACAAATGCACCATCAAAATCAATTGTTTACACTATTTGAAGAGATTTTCTTTTCGAATAACGCTGAGCTAAAGGAGCATTTTAAACAAGCTCAGCTTTACGAATTACACTGGCTTTACAATCGATTAATTGACTTATTTGGCTCAGATAAAAAAGCTTACTTACTGGACTGCGCCATTATGTTTTTAGGCATTCTACACCGCAACTTTCACTACAGCGTCATGGCACACCATAACCAAATTGACGCACCTAAAATCATTCGTTATACCGTCGACCGATTAGTTCATCTAGTGAAAAATGTCTCTACTAGCCAAGAAATGCTTTTTGATCCTGACTTGCTAACACAGTGGATTCCTTTTCACAATCATTCTCCTCAAACAACAGAACAAAAGATTCGAGCCTCTATCTTATTAGTAACAAAAGAAGCGGAAGATGCTGATGATGTAGACAAGCCAAAAATTATTGAATTACTAACATTCTTACAAGAAGAGCTTATTCGTCAGCCTCAAATACGCTCGTTTGTCATTAGCAGTACTTTGCATGCTTTAAGCGAAACAGTAGTCGGTACATCAGAGGAGTTTAAACAGTTAAAAAACCTTATTCAACTCTTAATTGAAGAACAAAAAGAGCCACCTATGTAGGTAGCTCTTTTGTTTATTTTAAAGGCTTATTATTTTTAATATTTAATCCTAAGCCAAACGGGTATAGCGTTTCGCCTTTATTTGTGACAGAAGGAATAGCTACGGGAAGCTTTCCTTTTGGATCAGAAGCTCCAAAAATGGTTTTAACACCCGCTGGGATATTTGGCTGACGATAGCGTCCATTCGTGTATCCTTTAAAACCGTACACCGCCAAAACAGCATTAGCTTCTTCAAAATTTGCTATGTCATAAGGATTTCGCACACTCATTAATACAAACTTTTTACTCTGTGATTGACTGTAATTCATAACGGCTCTTGGGAAAGCTGTTGCCCATTTGGATGAATCTTGAACTGTGTCATCAATTACCCCATCGTTCACTGCCGGGTCATTTTTCACTATATATGAACCTGTGATAACATAATCAGCTTCATTTATCTTCTCTTTAGTTTCCTCTGTAAACGTCTTATTTTCAAATTCTAAACGTTCTACATCTACTGACTTAATCCTTTTTTTATCTATTAGCTCTTGAATTGTGCGCGCCATTGCATCCGTCTGGTCTTTGAAAGGGGCAACCACCAATACTTTTTCATGTTTTTTAGGTTTAAATGGCAAAGTACGCTTTTCATTTTTTAGTAATGTCACCGCTTCTTCTGCCATTTTTTCTTCTGCTTTTACATGCTCCTTGTTTCCTACTACCCTTAGAGCATTTTTCACTTTTTTATCTACATTTTGATCAGTTGCTTCGTAAATGCCTCTCTTTATTTTCAAATCAATAATTCGTTCGGCAGAGTCATTGATCTCAGCCATTGGAATTTCTCCACTATGGACTGCGTTTATTACTCCGCTATAAACATCCTCTAAATTCTTTTCCATTTCAATAGAGTTGACTTGAGCGGGCATAAGTGCAATATCTACGCCAGCATTAATAGCCATAATAACAGCCTCTTCTTGGCCGAAATTATCCGAAATAGCTTTCATATTTAATGCATCTGTAACTACAATTCCATTGTATCCAAGCTCTTTTCGTAAAAGATCGGTTATAATCCCTCTCGATAATGTAGCTGGAACCGTAATTTGTTGACCATCCTTTTTACTTGTATACGTTGTGTCATCGAGGGCTGGAAATTGTAGATGCGCCGTCATAATCATGTCTACACCTGCGTCCATCGCTTGTTTAAAAGGATAAAGTTCCACTTCATCTAAGCGCTTTTTATCATGTGATACAACAGGTAAACCGTAATGGCTATCTACCGCGGTATCTCCATGTCCTGGGAAATGCTTGGCTGCCGTTGCAATATTTTGTTTTTGTAATCCTTTAATTGTTTGAACACCTAATTTTGCTACTAACTTTGGGTCTGAGCTAAATGACCGGACACCAATCACCGGGTTTCCTGGGTTATTATTCACATCAATCGTCGGAGAAAAATTTACGTTAATGCCCAAAGAGGACAGCTCTTTACCGATAATCTCTCCAGTTTTATATGCATTTCGTTCTCTTCTAGTAGCACCAAGCGCCATATTTCCTGGCAGATTGGTTCCCGACTGTAGCCTTGTAACAATTCCACCTTCTTGATCGATTGTAACAAGAAGAGGAATATCTTCACTGGCACTTTGCAAACCATTAACCAATCGAACTGTTTGTTCAGTATCTACCACGTTTTCAGCGAACAAGATTACGCCGCCAATATGGTATTTTTTTATAATACTTCCTACTTCATCATTCATTTCAGTAAATCCAACAGCCATTTTATCCCCTTGCTTCTTCCAGTTACGAAAATCTGGCATCAGCATTTGACCAACTTTTTCTTCTAGCGTCATTTCTGAAACAATGCTTTTAGCATCAAGCGTTTCTTCTGCTGATACTAAAGGAGTCTTAAATGGGATAAGGATTGAGGTAGCTAAAGCTGCTACAAGCCCTACAGACATCACTTTTTTCATAAAATCCCTCTCCTTTTCATTTTATTTATAAAGTAAATATCCTTTTCGCAACTTTTGAAATTCGTTTATCTCCGGCTTCCACTCTGCGACAATTTCTTGAATTGACTTTCCACTTTCAATGCTTTCCCTAACTGAATTATTGCCCGCTAGCAAATCAAAGAATGGTTTATTTCCAGCGTTAAACGCAAAGTGGTTTGGGTATAAATCATGAATAGTTTTTACAATTGCTACCCCTGTTTTAACAGGTTCATATGTTGATTCATTAATTACGTGAATTTCAATTCCTCCTGAAAGTTTGTCACTATGCTTAGAGAAAGAAGGAGTGAAATAGGATGGACGAAACGTCACGCCTGGAAGTGCAAGTTTATTGAGCTCTTCAGCTAAATTACCTCCGTTAATAAAAGGTGCTCCAATGGTTTCAAATGGCTTAGTTGTTCCTCTTCCCTCTGAAACATTTGTACCCTCAATTAACGAAGCTCCCGGATATACAAGCGCTGTATCTGCTGTTGGCATGTTTGGTGAGGGAGCAACCCATTCTGTAGGCAAATCTTTTGCTGTCATTGATCGTTTCCAGCCTTTCATTTTGACTACGTTTAAATCAGCTCCAATATTAAACTCTTGATTAAATAATTGTGCTAATTCACCTACTGTCATACCGTGACGAATTGGAATAGGATACATGCCAACAAATGAAGTATACTCCTCTTGTAAAACCGGTCCTTCTATCTTCTGACCACCTAAGGGATTCGGTCGATCTAGAACAACGATAGGAATGTTATTTTCTTTTGCAGCTTCCATTGCGTAGGCCATTGTATAAATATAAGTGTAAAAGCGAGTTCCTACATCTTGAATATCAAAAACCAGCACTTCAACACCCTTTAGCATTTCAGGCATTGGCTTTTTAGTTGGACCATACAAACTGTACACAGGAAGCCCCGTTTTTTGATCAATATAGAACTCTACGTGCTGACCAGCTTGAGCATCTCCTCTCACTCCATGTTCTGGTCCGTATAGTGAGACAAGATCAAAAGCTTTATGTTCATTAAAAATATCAACAATACTTTTAAGCTCTTGATTAACACCTGTTGGGTTTGTAATGAGTCCTACTTTTTTTCCTTCTAAAAGTTGTAACTCATCTTCTAAAAGAACTTCAACACCTAACTTAAAACTCTGTTTCTTCCCAGGTCCCTTTGCTTCACTGGGTGAAGTGAAAAAAGGTACTGCTATACTAACTAAAAGAACAGCTATTAAAACTCCCATTGACCATCTCTTCATTTATAATCCGCTCCATTTCGTTTATAGTTTGAAATGGTTCCTTCTCATGCTGCAGAGTATAAAATGTCTAAAAAGGATACCTATTAGGTTTTGCAAATAAAAATCTTTTATTCTCTTATTAACCTGAGACTATAGGCTTACTGAGCAAGTTCTAATAACTCTATATCTTCTGGATGAATATGTCCTATTACGTTAACTCGCTCATCAGCCGGCAAGTCATTCAAACCAATGTGAACTTCACCTTGGTATCTTCCATACCGCTCATTGTCCATCGTAATGGTTCCTCGCGGTCGCCTAATTGTTTGACTTGGCTTTATGCTCTGACTTGTACGCGTTCCTTGTAATCGCACAACGTCTCGTGAGCGATCAGGACGTAGTTGGTATGTACATGCTGGCAGCGTTTCCGTCACCACACGAAGAGTTAATATCCTATGCTTATTCCAATCAGCTAACGCATTTACTATCTCTTCATTGAATTCAGGATCTCCAATATAAATACTGCTAATCCCTTCTTCGACTAGACAGACTGCTGCTAACAGCGTGTTTGTGGTACGATGCTGTTCTAAAGTAGGTAACCCTTCAAACAAAGGTCCTCGTTTTTCTTTTTGCCCTGCCACAAACGCAATGACTGGAATCTGCTGTTGAAAAAACATGTGATTTTGCTGTCGAAAAAACACTTCATCCAATCCCGTTTCACGTCTTGGATAAAAGTTGTGCCATCCAACTAACTGATTTGCTTCTATGCCTGCTGTAACCAACGCAGTAAGAAAGCTTTCTGACACTGTACTGGCATTAACAGCTAACTTAAAAAACTGAGAAAGGTAAATAATATCTTCTACTTCAAACCCATCGTCTAACCGAATACCCGTTACGCCTAAGGTGACTAAATCTTCTAATTGAGGAATCTGCAGATGAATAGGTGTATGTTTAGAAACATCAGCATAAACTTCCATTTCATGCTGTTTTGCTACTTGCAGTAAATGTTTAGCTTTTTGAGCAAGATGGCCTGTTTCTTCAGGAATGTGAAGCGAGGTAAACGCTCGCTTCACACCTTTTTTACTTGCTTCCATAATTCTTTGTTCAGCGAACTGATCGTTTAAATAAAAAGAAATACCTATCAATCGAACTCTCCTGCCATTTCATCTTTAAATCCAAATCCGTATGTGAATAAAAATCCTGCTATATATGCAATCAATAATCCAACTAGATATAAAATAATTTGATGTGCATGAACAAGGAACGTTAACGGTAACCCTGAAACCCCTACCGCAACAGTTGCAATATTAAAATATGCTTGGAAAGCACCTCCAACTCCAGCACCTAAACAAGCCGTTAAGAACGGTCGTCCTAGTGGCAGTGTTACTCCAAAGATAAGTGGTTCACCAATTCCTAACATTCCTGAAGGTAACGCTCCACCAATTGCTCGTTTTAAACGTTTTTTCTTTGTCTTTGCATAAATAGCAAAAGCGGCTCCTACTTGACCCGCTCCGCCCATCGCAAGAATAGGTAATAAAGGGTCATCCCCGATTGAATTGATGAGTTCTAAGTGGACAGGCGTTAACCCTTGATGTAGTCCCGTTACAACAAGCGGTAAGAATGCTGCCCCTAGTACAAAGCCAGCCACAATCCCTCCTAAGTCAAGCACGCTCAGTAACCCTTTTGTAATTAAATCTGAAATGAATCCTCCAAGAGGCATAAAGACGATATACGTAACAATTCCAGTAACAAGAAGAGCTACAGTAGGTGTTACAATAACATCCAAAGATTGAGGTACAAACGGTCGAACTTTTTTCTCAACAATGGCAATAAAAATAGCGGCAAATAATACGCCAATTAAACCGCCTCGACCAGGCAATAACGCTTCTCCAAAAAGCTGAATGTCTCCCACCGTTGGATTTATAACTAAAATACCAGCCAGACCTCCTAAAGCTGGTGATCCACCAAACTCTTTTGCTGCGTTAATCCCAACTAAGATACCTAGATAAGCAAATAAACCGCTTCCAATAGCTGTTAGAATTAAAGCCAGCTGTGAATCTGCTGCTAACCACTCTGCCTGCACAACTGACTTTGTAATTCCTGTAATTAATCCAGAGGCTACAAGAGCTGGAATTAATGGAATAAAAATACTTGCGATTCTTCGTAAAAACAGCTTAAACGGTGTTTGATTTTTTGCTTTTAGTTCACTCTTCTTTTGAGCAGCTCGTTCGCTTAAATCAAGACCACCGACTTCATCTATCAGCTGACCAAATGCTTCTGTTACCACCGTAACTTTACCCGGTCCCAAAATAATTTGAAGCGTCTCTTGTTCTACGACTCCTAATACACCTTCCGTACGCTTAATAGTGTCTAAGTTTACTAGACTGGCATCTATTACTTTTACTCTTAAACGCGTCATACAATGAGTATATTCGTTAATATTACTAGCGCCTCCGAGATTTTCTAATATTGATTTTGCTAACACTTTATTTTCTGTTGACATGCTAGCTCCCCCTTTGTTTTACTGTTTCTCCAAAGTTTTGATGTATAGAACCTTACTTTTGTTTATCTTTTAAGAATTGAATTGCTTCTCTTGTACGATCTATATATCCAACAGTTTCATCATATTTCGTACTTGCCATGGCCAAAAACAGTGTATCAATGACGTAAAGCTGAGCCAACCTTGATGAAGTAGCTGCACTTCGAAACGGCGCTTCTCTTGTATAGGAAGTATGAAGTGAAATATCTGTTAGAGCTGATACTGACGATAACCCTTGCTTTGTTAAGCTAATGGTTGTTAAACCTCGCTTTTTTGCTAAGGATAAAATATTAATAACCTCAGATGTTTCTCCTGAAAAAGAAATCCCTACGACAACATCATCAGCTCCTGCATTTGCAATTAAAGTCGCTACTATATGCACATCAGTAAAGGCTGTCGCTCCCTTATTCACTCGTAAAAACTTCTGCTGCGCATCCATGGCAATGATGTGAGAAGCTCCAACACCAAAAAAGTGTATGGTTCTTGCCTTGCTTAAAGCGCTAACGGCTCTTTCAATTTCTTCGTGCTGTAATAGCTCAGAAGTATCACTAATGCTTTGAACGCTATTAATTGTTGTTTTTTTTACAATAGATTGTATCGTATCGTGAGGTGTAATATCACGATATCCTTGCTCCACTTTTGTGCTTAAATCTCCTGCTATCCGAACCTTTAAATCTTGAAACCCCTTTACACCCAACGATTTACAAAGGCGAATAACAGCAGCTCCGCTAGCACCTGCTAATGAACCTAATTCACCAGCTGTGTAATCCATCACGGCTTCAGGTTGAGCTAAAATATATTCTGCGATTTTCTTCTCAGAAGCAGGTAGCTGTGGAAGTAGAGCGTGAATGATTCTTAATCCGCCTGTCGCCATTTTTCTCTCTCCTTTTCACTTGCTGTGCTCGATTGCTTTTCTAACGTACCCATCATTTTTTTCTAGGAGAGTTCGTGCTTCTTCAACTGTTGTTTGCGTTTTAATCATAACAATAGCTGTCTTCACTTCATTATTAGCCTCTTCTAGCGCTTTTTTCGCTTCTTCATATGGTGCTGCTGTTACTTTTTCGATAATTCCAACTGCTCGTTCTTTTAACTTGTAATTACTTACATTTACGTCAACCATTAAATTTCCATATGCTTTTCCGAGTTTAATCATAGAAGCCGTTGAAATCATATTTAAAATCATTTTATGAGCTGTTGCAGACTTTAAACGTGTTGATCCTGTTAAAATTTCAGGGCCTACAATTACTTCTATTGCTCGATCCGCCACTTGCGAAATAGCTGCATTTTCATTACACGATAAGGCAATGGCTTTCGCTCCAATGCTTTTCGCATACCGCAAAGCTCCAATTACATACGGGGTTCTTCCACTAGCAGCGATTCCAATAACCGTATCAGCGCTTGTTAATTCAATTCTTTGTAGATCCTGCACACCGCCTTCTTCACTATCTTCTGCTCCTTCAGCTGCTTTTGTAAATGCACTTGCTCCTCCAGCCATAATTCCTTGTACAGCGGATGGATGCGTACTAAAAGTAGGAGGACACTCGACAGCATCTAGAACACCTAATCGACCACTTGTACCAGCGCCGATATAAATGAGTCTACCACCGGCTTTTAAAGACTGGACGACATATTCAACGGTTGCTTCGATATCTGGTAAAACTGCATTAACAGCTACAGCTACTTTTTGATCTTCTTCGTTCATAATACGTAAAATATCAGCTGTATTTTCAGCATCGATATTCATTGTGCGTTCGTTGCGAGATTCTGTTGTTAGTATTGTTAGGTTTCTGTCCATGACTTTTCCTCCTGTAAAACAGTTAAATTTACATTCATTATAATTTCATTAAAATAAAATTTCAATAACTAATTAAACTTATTAAAATAAAATTTCAAATAGAACTTTTTCTTTTCTACGTAAAAAAAACATGCGCTGATTAACAATCTGCACATGCTTCTAAGCACCGATTTATTTTCCCCCTGTATATGAACTGTAATCGTAAAATCTACACGCTTTGGAAAGTAGTTTTTGAGCTTAATTGTTTCATATAAAACCCCGTCATAAATAAAGCGTTCACGTAAAATTTCAATTGATTCACGCCATAAGATAAGGTTTTCTTCATTTTCTATATGGGGATTGGTTAATCGAATAGTTGCCATATAATTTTCATCAGCATCTGAAGCTAATAGAATTGGATCCTCACCATTTATCTTTATGTTAAGTCCACTCAAAAAGCGAGTGTCCTTCGTATACAAACCTAAACCGTACTGATGGTTTTTGGTTATATTTCCCATTTGATCTGTTAACAGAAATAAATCATTTTCTTTAATTACACGATAATCCATTACTACTCCTCCTATTTACCAAAACGTTTTGGATTTACTTCACAAGGAAAATCCGAAACGTTTCGGATTTTCCTTGTATTAAAAACCACTTATTCGTGGCTTTTAGCTGTCGTTTCTCTAATAATAAGTTCTGTTTCTAAATATCGCTCCATATTTGTAGAACGATTCTCTAATATCTCAATCAATAAATCTGCGGCTTCATATCCTATCTGATACACTTCTTGCCCTACTGTTGTAAGTTGAGGTGATGAGTAAGCAGCAAGCACAATATTATCGTAGCCCACGATAGAAATCTGATCAGGTACACTTCGCCCTAAACGCTTACAAGCCTTTAATGCACCTAATGCCATCAAATCACTTGCACAAAAAAGAGATGTGATTTCTTCGTTATTTTTTAATAGCTCATACGCTTGTTGTTCTGCAACGGCTTCTTCAAACTCCCCGTTTACAACCCAATTTTCACGTATATCAATACCATGCTCTTCCAACGTGTCTAGATACCCTCTAAGCCTTTCTTGACTCACAAACGCATCCTCACTTCCGTTTACCATTCCGATGTGCACATGTCCTAATTGCACTAAATGTTCAACTGCTTTCTTAGCCCCTAGCTTGTTATCTGTTGTCACATAACCAACTAAATTGGAATGAATCGGGATATCGACAAGGACACAGGGAATGTTGCTTTCAAGCACTTCCGTTAGATACGGATCATCCTTTTTAATTCCTTGAATGATTGCCCCATCCACTCTTCTTTCTTTGCAAAGCTGCGTATACGTTTTTTCGCGTTGTTTTGTTGTATTGGTATTAAATAAAATTAAATCATAGCCTAAAAGAGAGGCTCTTTCATTTACTCCACATAAAACTTCAAACGTAAAATTATCTTTGACACTTTCTCGACTAATTCCTGAAACAAGTAGACCGATTGTCTTCGACTTTTGCATGACCAAACCACGAGCTAAAGTGTTTGGGCTATAATTCAGCTTCTTAGCTACATTTATAATCTTTTGCCTAGTCTTTTCATTCACATCGGAATACCCATTTAATGCACGAGATACCGTCGTAATAGAGACGCCTGCAACTTTCGCAATATCTTTTATAGTTGTCAATTACACTTCCTCCAAAACGTTTCGGATAACTTATGAGAACATTGTAACGCTTTCAAAATGATTTTTCAAGACAAAAAAAACACCTAAATCAAATTAATCTATTTTAGGTGCTTTTTTTGTACAAAGTGGTAGCTCAATTGAAAAGCATGTTCCTTTTCCTTTTTCACTCTTCACGTGAACCTTCCCCTGCATATAGTGAATAATGCGGAAAGAAACCATTGTTCCTAGGCCCGTTCCTTTTTCCTTGGTTGTAAAATAAGGTTCGCCTAACCGGCTAATCTGCTCACTCGTCATTCCACACCCCGTATCATGAATCTCTACCGTAACTGTTTCTCCGCTTTTTTTCAGCTTTACTTCGAGCTTCCCTCCATTAGGCATTGCTTCAATACTATTTTTGACTAAGTTAATAAAACACTGCTGAAGCTTCTTTCGTTCTCCACACACCTTAGCTTGCCCATGCAAAAGAGAGGGAGGCGGTAAAACGACACCGTTCATATTTGCAAGTGGTTTCATAATTTGTAAAACATGTTGAATTTCTACTCCTACATCTACTTGTTCCGGTCGCTCAGGGGCTGAATTTGCAAAGAGTAAGTAATCATCAATAATATCCTTCGCACGATTAAGTTCATCAATTGCAATTGATAAATACCGCTTTTTTATGGGATTTTGTTCATCTTCCCCTAGCATTTGCATAAAACCTCGACTAGCAGTTAATGGATTGCGCACTTCATGTGAAATACTTGCAGCTAGGTGACTGACTACTTCTAGTTTTTCAGCTTTCACCAATCGTTTAAGAATTGATAGATTGGTTCGAATAGCTTCCCATAGAACCGTAATAACTAGCGTACCAATTACATCTAAGCAAACAAATTCAATCCACAAAAAAGTTGGCAGCGCAATATCAAAAACAAAAATCGAGACTCCCATAGCCAAAAGTGCACCTACGAGACTTATTAATGTACTTGCTATGATTCTTTGTTGCAAAGACATGGCTAAATATTTCTTCGCAATTATGAATAATGGGATACTTAAAATTGGTAAAGATATTAACGTAACGTAAAATCCTACTCCGCCTATTAAAAAACGTATGGTTAAAATCAATACCAAAAGAAAGGTTCCAAATCCCGCTCCCCCATACAGTGTTCCTAAGATATATGGGATACGTCGAAGGTCAATATTATATCTATCAGGGACAATAACGGCATCAACAGGAAAAAGCATGCATAACAAGATAGAAAGGATTGGAAATATTGCTATCGTCCAATTTTTCAACCAATCTATTTGTTTTGCATACTTTAATAAATAGTACATTTGAACTAAAAATAATGGTAATAATATAAATAAAAAGTTAATTAACAAATCTTTTGTGAAAAAGCTCATTCATTCACCGGTCTTTCAACATATTCTTCAACTAGCTCTGCTTATCTACTTGTTAGAATACTGCATTCTCACCTTTTTTTAAATAGCTTTTTCACAATTTGTTACAAATTTGGTTGAATTATTGCGATATTTGATTCACTCTATGGCGAGCGGTTTCATATTCTTCTATCATTTGATTAAAAAGTTCTTGTACAGTTGGAATAGTTGAAATTAAGCCAATAACTTGTCCGGCCCAGCCGAATCCTTCTTTTTCATTGTTTTCGTATATATAACGGCAGTTAGCTTTTCCACTAATTACGTCTTGTAATTCTTCGTACCGATCTCCCATATGCTCACGTTCTACAATAGAAAGCGTATAATCTGACTTTAATACGCGCCCGGGTGCACCCAAAGAACGCTTGATAACAATCGTGTCTCTTTCGGTCCCTTCAACAATTGCTTGTTTGTAACGTTCGCCTGCGTGTACACATTCCTTTGTAGCAATAAATCTTGTTCCCATTTCAATTCCCTCTGCTCCGAGAGCAAATGCTGCTAAAAGACCTTGGCCGTTTCCTATTCCCCCACTGGCTAATACAGGAATGGACACTGCTTGAGCTACTCTAGGAATCAGTACCATCGTTCCTAAATCATCTCTTCCAATATGCCCACCAGCTTCTTGACCAACAGCCATAACCGCATCTGCACCTAGCTCTTCTGCTTTTTGTGCTTGCCTTACGTTAGAGACAAGCACCAACGTTTTAATACTAGTGCCCTTTAACTTTTCAATAATTGGCGCTGGATTCGCTCCTGTAATAGAAACAACCGGTACTTGTTCAGTAATTGCTACTTCTAAAAGTTCTTCATAAGAAGTGCCGGTTTGCCCTCCAACAGCAAAGTTAACACCAAAAGGAAAAGAAGTAAGCGCCTTAACCTTATGAATTTCACGGGTAAGGTTTTCTTTTGTCTTTAAAGTCATAGCCGTAATTTGTCCAAGTCCACCTGCGTTTGATACAGCTGCGGCTAGCTCACTATAAGCTAGATAAGCAAGGCCGCCTTGAACGATTGGATAGCGAATTCCTAGTAACTCCGTAACACGTGTTTTCATTAATTGTTCTCCCCTTTCACACCAAACCTATCTTTCATTATGCCAAAAAGTTCCTAGTACCTCTACTATATTCTCCCTCCTTTCTTCTATGTCTTTCGTGAAGCTAAATATATGTTAGAATAAAAGTGGAAATCAGCATGAAAAGAAGGCATACTTCAAATGCATATTTCAATTATTTTAACAATGCTAGCTGTTGGGCTTATTCTAGGCTTTGTAGGAGCAGGAGGTTCTGGATTTATTATCTCTCTTTTAACATTATTTTTTAATGTTCCCGTTCATATCGCTTTAGCCACTGCTCTAGCAGCAATGATTTTCTCTTCTCTTTCAATTGCTATCAGCCACTATCGTGAAGGAAACGTTTCACTTAAATCAGGCATTATTGTTGGGATTGTAGGGGCTTTAGGAGCATGGCTCGGCTCGCACTTTTCAAGCTTTATACCAGAGGAACAGGTTATTATCAACAGGGCTTCTTAGATATTCAATTATTATTTGAGGTAGTTGTAGGAACAATGGTAGGTTCATATATCGGTGCCAAGTTTACAAAACGCGTACCAACACCCGTGTTAAAAACATCTCTTGTTGCTTTACCTATTTTTTCAGGCTTTTTGCTTATTATATAAAAAAGCGCATTCCCATGCGCTTTTTTAGTTTATTGAACAACTAGCTTTATTTGATTTTGTGAAGGATCTTTTGTAAAGATAGCTTGATCTTCTTTACTAATTACTGCGCCTATGTCTTTCAAACGATCCACCACTACCTCTCGCTTTTCTTCATCTGGAAACTCAATTGTAAAATACTTCATTCCAGGACTTTTTTCAGACGGTGCATTCGCGCCTCTTCCGTTCCAAATATTCACTCCAATATGGTGATGATATCGTCCTGTAGACATAAACAATGCTTGGTTAGGGAAACTGCTAACGACATCAAACCCTAACTTCTCATAAAACGCTCTCGTTTCTTCTAAGTCAGCGACGTGCAAATGAATATGCCCCATTACTGTATGAGCCGGTAACCCTTCCCACTTTTCATTTGTTGCTTCTGCTAAAACAGCTTGAGCATCAAGGGGAAGCGTAGCCATTTTAACTTCATCATCATTCCACTCCCAATTAGCATCAGATCGATCTCGATATATTTCAATTCCGTTCCCATCAGGATCAGCTAAGTATATCGCTTCACTAACTAAGTGATCCGAAGCCCCCTGCACTGGATACCCTGTTTTAACTAAATGACGAATAATCTCACCTAAGGCTGCACGTGATGGTAATAATAAGGCAAAATGATAAAGACCGGTTTTACGTTCCTGCTTTGGTTCTGGACTAGAAAGCTGCTCTAATGTAACGAGAGGTGTTTTTCCGTCTGCTGTTAATACGGCTTTCATACTGGATTTTGTTAGAACTTGAAAACCTAGCACTTCTTCATAGAAACGCAGCGATTTTAAAATATTATTTACACGAAGCGCAACCTGACTAACGAATGTATGAGGCTTTTGATGAAATGACATTTCTTTCTCTCCTTCTTTTTCATATAAAATGGAATCCCAAATATTTATTTTATATAATTCACTTACTTTATGTAAGTAAATTATATTTATATCAGACAAATTCGTCAAGTCGTTTTATTCCTTTACTTTAGTAATAAACTACTTTATTACTTCATTAGCACAGACTCTTGAGAATCGTCATAAAGACATGATTTAATCAATGTCAGGAGGGGTGACTATGACATTATCTTGGATTTTATCTTACATAGTTGTTTCATTAACAATTGTATTAATTCCCGGTCAAGACATGCTATTTGTTTTGACTCAAAGCTTAACCTCAGGTGTTAAAGCAGGAATGAAAACAGTACTAGGTTCCATTACCGGTACTTTCATTCATACGCTCTTGGCAGCTGGAGGGCTATCTATTATTTTTCAGCAGTCCGTATTAGCATTTAATATTTTAAAAATTGTTGGCGTGCTTTATCTTTTATTTTTAGCTATTCAGTCATTTCGTTCTAAAACTGAGCCTTTATCTTTAACTTCCACTCAGATGAATACAGCGCAATTTTTCAAAAAAGGTTTTTTTACCAATCTGTCTAATCCAAAGGTAGCTATATTCTTCATTACATTTCTACCTCAGTTTGTGAACCCATCATTAGGTCATGTAGGCCTACAGATGTTCTCTTTCGGCATGATTTTCATTTTAGAAACGTTAGTCGTCTTTTCTCTTGTAGTACTTTTCGCTTCTTACCTTGGAAAGCGTGCAAAAAACAACCGTCACGTGCAGTTATCACTAAAGTATATACAAGGTACAGTATTTGGCATTTTAGGTTTGAAATTATTATTTACAGATCACTAATGGAAGCCTGTTTATACAGAGCTTCTTTTTTCATTCATATTAACTCTTTTTTTATACATACTAAGTGAAAAGCCTAAGAAAGTAAGGAGTTTTACAATGGATTTATTAAAAGATTCCCTCATTCTATTGACTAGAATTGTTACTATTTTACCTCTCTTGCTTATTATGACGCTGTTTATGGGCAGACGCTCAATCGGCGAGCTTCCCATCTTTGACTTTCTTATTTTAATGTCTCTTGGCGCTGTTGTAGGAGCAGATATTGCTGACCCAAAAGTTGAACATATCCATACAGCAGTCGCAATTGTTATGATTGCCATTTTCCAGAAAATTATTGCTTACTTTAAGATTCACTCGCGCTCATTTGGAAAAAAGATTACATTTGAACCAATTGTTGTCATTAAAGATGGTGCATTTTTAATTGAGAATCTTAAGCGCATTCGATACTCAATTGATAATATTTTATATATGCTTCGCCAAAGTAACGTCTTTGATATCAGTGTTGTTAAAATCGCTGTTATTGAATCCAACGGGCAATTAACCGTTCAAAAAAAAGCGTCCAAAGAATTTTTGACGCGTGATGATTTGCAAATTGCAAATAACCAATTAGATCTTGCTTATCCCTTAATTATTGAAGGAAAGATATACGAGGAAGTATTAACTTACTGCAACCAGACAAAAGAATGGTTATTAAGCGAGTTAAAAACACGAGATATTGAAAATCTCTCTGATATTTTCTTTGCTTCACTGACTGATGAGGGTAAACTACATGTATCACTATATTCACCAATAAATCCGGCCCCGCCGCTACATCATTAAAAGATTTGCTTATTTTATTTACTAAAATAAGTACATAGTAAAGTCCTTCATGATAAGCTTTATTTAAAAATATTTCTGAATAAATGTACAGCATGGACTTTTATAGCTTTAACCGTGAAGTTATGCTATTTTAGTAGATACAAGATTGTTTGCGTATTAGGAGGTTTATATGGACTTTGTTGACTCACTATCATCTGTTGATGGTTGGAAAAATATTGGTTTAGCAGTTGGGATTTTTTTAATTTTCCTTGTGCTGCGTAAACTGTTTACAACTTATTTATTTAAATTTATTATCGGGTTTGTTAAGAATAAAAAAATTGACCTTATCACAAGTATTTTAGAAGCATTTGAAAAGCCAATGAGGTGGATTTTTGTAATCATTGGTATTCAGCTTGCGCTCCCTTATCTACCGTTTGAACTTTTAACGGCTGAGCGTGAAAGCCAGATTATACGTTCTGCTTTTATTATTCTCGCAGGGTGGGGACTTTACAACCTAGCGGATTCAACGGCTCTCTTTTTCTCAACTTTCTCCAAAAATTTTGATGTTCAAGTAGACCGTATTGTTATTCCATTTGTTGAGAAATTTATTCGCATTATCGTTGTCGTTTTATCTGCTTCCATTATTGGTGAAGAATGGGGCTTCAACGTTAATGGATTCGTAGCCGGCTTAGGACTCGGAGGGCTAGCATTTGCCCTTGCAGCTAAAGATACGGTTAGCAACCTTTTTGGCGGAGTTGTTATTATTACAGAAAAGCCTTTTACAATTGGAGATTGGATTAAAACACCAAGCGTTGAAGGCGTGGTTGAAGATATTACATTTCGAAGCACAAAGGTGCGAACGTTTGCTCAAGCGCTTGTAACAGTTCCCAATGCAACCCTATCAAATGAGCCTATTGTAAACTGGGCTAAAATGGGGAAACGTCAAATATCATTTCATTTAGGATTGAATTATAATACACCTAAAGAAAAGCTGGAAACCTCAGTTGAGCGGATTAAGCAAATGCTGATGGAAGATGAAGATATTCATAAGGAAACGATTATTGTTAATTTTGAAACCTTTAACGAATCGAGCCTTGATGTTCTGCTATACTTCTTTTCTAACACAACGGCTTATGCTGACTATTTAGAGGTAAAAGAAAAAATAAACTTTAAAATTATGGACATTTTACAAGAAGAAGGAGTTGACTTTGCTTTTCCAACTCGTGCTCTTGTAGTGCAACAATCTGAAGATATCATTAAACAAGATACAAATATATTAGAAAGATCTCGCGGATAAAAAAAGGGTTGCTAAATAAATTAGCAACCTTTTCTCCTTTCTATTTTATTTTGAGATAAACATTTGTGTCCAATAATGTCCGTAGCTTCCGCCTTTAACATAACCTACTCCAATTTCTGTAAAGCTACTGGATAAAATATTTTTTCTGTGCCCTTCGCTGTTCATCCATGACTTCACAACGGCTTCTGGTGTCGCTTGTCCAGCAGCAATGTTTTCACCTGCTGTTTTATAGGAAATACCAAAGTTTTTCAGCATAGTAAAAGGACTTCCGTATGTAGGAGAAGTATGGCTAAAGTAGTTTTTATCAATCATATCTTGAGATTTATAGCGAGCTACTCGCGCTACTTCCCAATTAGATTTCAACGGTTTTACCCCTACTTTTGCGCGCTCTTCGTTCACAAGTTTTACAACCTGCTCTTCAAATGATTGAGCCGTAGTATTTACGCTTGGTACATTGATTTTTTGACCAGGATAGATTACATTGTGGTTCGAAATACTTGGGTTTGCATCAATAATTTCTTGAACACCTACCTGGTATTTCACTGCAATTTTCCACATAGTATCTCCTGATTGAACAGTATGTACTGTAGATGCTTGAGCAGTATGATCTAATCCAAAAACAAGAGTGACAGACAACATTGTAATTGATGAGAATTTTAATAAAGTTTTCATAATCATATTAAAGCAAATTTTTTGACAGATTAATAGCGGTAATAATCACCTATACTACTAATTTTAGAGAATAGTTTATACCAAAAAAACGCACGGTTAACCGTGCGTTTTTTATGAAGATAGCGCCTGTGAAGGATCGACTTCAGGGATTGGCATTGGTTCTGAAACAACTTCGGTTACCTGACGTCGCTTGATGACTTCCACGTATTGAATATGATGATTTTCCATTGCCTTCACTTTAAAATCATACTGTTCAAACGCAATAATATCCTGTTGCTTTACATCATATTTTTCTGTTAATACCCAGCCACCAATCGTATCGATTTCTGTATCATCAATTTGAATGCCAAGCAGCTCATTAATTTGACTTACAAGCACTTTACCATCCACAATGTAATGATAATCTTTCACCTTTTGAATGAGAGGCTTTTCATCCGTATCAAATTCATCACGAATTTCACCAACGATTTCTTCTAAAATATCTTCAATTGTTACAATACCAGCTGTACCACCATATTCATCAACTAAAATCGCCATTTGAATGCGTTCACGCTGCATTTTTAGCAGTAGATCGTGAATAGAGACCGTTTCAACCACTTGAATAATTGGACGAATATAATCTTTTAAATGAATTGACTGCACATCTTTCATAACAAGCTCAGTTAAGATTTCCTTCATGTTTAGCAAACCAACAATATGGTCTTTATCGCCATCAATAATAGGATAGCGAGTGAATCGCTCTTCTTTTGCCATATCTAAAATATATTCAATCGTATCTTCTTGATCAATTGAGACCACTTCTGTTCGTGGTACCATAATCTCTTTTGCCACTCGGTCATCAAAGTCAAAGATTTTACTGACATATTTAAATTCTGATTGATTAATTTCACCGCTTTTATAGCTTTCTGATAATAAGATGCGAAGCTCTTCTTGACTATGTGCTAATTCATGCTCTGATGCTAATTTTAGTCCAAATAAACCTGTTAGCAAGCGAGCTGAGCCATTAAGTACCCAGATGAAAGGATACATGATTTTATAAAAGAATATTAGCGGCTTTACAAATAATAGAGTCACCGCTTCAGCTTTTTGAATAGCAAACGTTTTAGGAGCTAGCTCTCCAACTACCACATGTAGAAACGTAACGACAGCAAACGCGATAGCAACTGAAATGATGGTAGATACCCCTCCTTCAATACCAAGTTGCTCAAAAAGTGGTTCAAGCATATGAGCTACAGTAGGCTCACCTAACCACCCAAGGCCTAATGCTGTAATTGTAATTCCCAGCTGGCAAGCGGATAAATATTCATCTAGGTTGGTAATAACTTGCTTCGCAGCTTTTGCATTTTTGCTCCCTTCCACCACTAATTGATCGATTCTAGAGCTACGAATTCGAATAATTGCAAATTCTGTAGCAACGAAAAAGGCAGTTAATGCAATCAGTACCGCTAATAAAATCAAGTTAAATATGTCCAATCAAGTTCCTTAGCTCGTAATAGTACGAGTAAGGAGTCACCTCCTAAGTGATTAAAAGTTTAAAACATTTTTTATTGCTAAATAGTTATTTCTTTTTATTTTAAATGTAAAAAACTGTGTCGTCAAACCTTTTAGCCAGTGTTCTAACACGAATCTTAAGTATAAATACTTTACACCTTTTATAAAAGACACTTCTATTTTTTACTGTTCACAGGCATATAAAAGCTTACAATAACACATATCACGCCTATCAAAAAGAGAAAAATAGGCATCTCACTTAAAAATACTGTTAGGTAATCACCTGCGTTTCTTGCGTGAATGGGAACTAAACTCAATTCCATGATAAGACTAACGAATGCAATTGCGTTTAAACAAATGCCTAACAAAAACAACCCTAGTCTACTCCTGATTCCCAATAAGAACATTCCTTTCACATATTCAGCTTTTACATTTCAATAATGACAGAATTTTCACTTATTATTACAGTATGAGTTCCTTAAACTACTTATCACTGATTATTTTTATTATATGAAGAAATAAACTATTCGACATTTGGTGTGTATAAAAAACCTTTAAGGCAATTGCGAGTCAACTCTGAAACTTAAGCATTCTGCAAGATAAATACATCTATCAAGAATCTTTCGTTTCCTTAGCGTGACAGTTCGCTATCTTACCCAATAAATATTATGTTACCTGTAGATAATTTGCAGTTACGCTATCAATACACAAAAAAGCTGCATCATTTATAGACGCAGCTTTTTCCAATTTTACTACAACGAAAAGAAAGATCTAATTGGATTCTTATGTAAAATTAAGAAACAACTCTTATTCTTCAGTTAGCGCCCCAAATATCTTGAGCAATTTTAATGACGTGACTAATTTTATTCCATTGCTCTTCTTCTGTTAGTTCGTTTCCTTCTTCCGTACTTGCAAACCCGCATTGTGGACTCAGTGACAAGTTTTCTAGAGGAATAGATGCACTCGCTTCTTTAACTCTTTGTTTAATAACCTCTGCATCTTCTAATGTAGGAAATTTAGATGTTACTAGTCCTAATACAACTGTTTGGTTGTTACGTGTAAAACTTTTTAATGGCTCAAAATCTCCTGAACGATTATCATCATATTCAAGGAAAAGCCCATCTACATGCAAGTTAGCAAAAATTGCGTCTGAAATAGTATCGTAGCCACCACTGGTAATATACGTAGATCTAAAGTTTCCGCGACAAATGTGCATCGTAATGACCATATCCTCCGGCTTTTTAGAAATCGCATCGTTTAAGCAGTTGACTCTCGTATCAATAATATCTTTTACATCCATACCCAGCTTCTCAACAACTGCATCTATACGTTCTTCAGAAACAAAATCAATCCATGAAGTATCATCTAACTGTAAGTAGCGGCAGCCTGCATCATAAAAAGCTTGAATTGCTTTTTGATAAGCAACTACCGTGTCATGATAAAACTGTTCTCTATCCCCATTGTAGTAAGTATCCTCTTGAATTCGAGTGAATAACATGTTGGGACTTGGAATAGCAAACTTAGCAACTTGGCTTCCATCACCATATTGTTCAACAGCTTCTTTTAAAAATGTAAAATGTTCCAGCATATAATGATGGTTGAAATCTACTTTACCAACTACCTTGATTGCTTTATTTTTTGTTTTGGCACCTTTAAATTGACTAATATACTCCGTTTCAAACTCTTCTACACCATCTAGACCTGATAAGAAATCTAAGTGCCACCATGCACGTCTAAATTCTCCGTCAGTGATAGATTTAAGTCCCACTTCGATTTGTTTTTGGACAAGCTTTTCAATCTCCTGGTCCTCTACAGATTTTAAAGTCGTTTTACTGATCTGACCATTTGTATAGGCTTCTCTTGCTTCTTTGAGAGGAGTTGTTCTTAAAAAGCTCCCTACATGATCAGCTTTAAATGGAGCTTTCACTAATGTCTTTGTCATGGTTCTATTCCCTCTTTCTGTTCAAAATAAAAAACCTCTTCTTAAAGATAAGAAGAGGTTAATAGTCGTTATTGGTTCTTCTCCTATCTTCAAGCAAATTGCTACTGGAATTGGCACAGTACTTTAACAGTCTGTTGCCGAGGCTTCACAGGGCCAGTCCCTCCGCCTCTCGAGATAAGAATATTCAATTAATTAACTAGGGAAAATATTACACTTACTTTCTTAGTCTGTCAACAAGGAATTTGAAAAATCAGAAATAAAAAATTTTTTATTCAGTATTCAGAAGTGGTTCATATCCTTTTGAGTTCATGAAAGATAGACCGTGGTCAAACATATCGCGTCACTTTAGTTGTCTACATCTATATAATATATGTTATAATCATGTGACCTAGGTTTTAAATAAGGAGGAACCTCACAAAGATGTTAGTTAAAGGATTACAACTATTAAAATATGCCTTTTTAATCGGAGCTGTGGTATACGGAATAATCGCTTTTCAGAACAGTGATTCTACCAACTATATTGCTTATTTACCATACATTCAATTAATGCTAAGTTTATTTTTATTTATTGAAGCTGTTTTGACGTTTAAAGAAAGCAAGTTGCATTCAGCGTTTTTTCTGGTCATTTCTGTGTTCTGCTTCGCTATCTATTTTGAAGTTTAAAAAAAGCACGCTGCCCGTAGCGTGCTTTTTCACTTCCCACTCTTTAAAGCTGTTACAACTTCACCGATTGGGAGGTGTATTTGATTATCAAACACATAATCATAGTAAGTTGGCTCTTTATTAATAATGACCATTGGTACCTGACCATGTTTTCTAACTAATAAAGGAATTTGATTAATGGGTGTTACCTGCAAAGATGAACCCATGACAATAAATAAATCACTTTGTAAAGCTGCCTCTACGGCTTCTTCAAACCAGTGAATTGAATCTCCAAATAAAACTACATTGGGCTTTAGTGCCTCTTCACACGACGTACAGCTCGGTAATTCAACTTTGGTTAGAAAATTTAACCCAAACTCACTTCCACATTTTTGACAATGTGCTCGCTTAATTGTTCCGTGAATTTCATATACATTCGTGCTTCCTGCTTTCTGATGCAAGCCGTCAATATTTTGTGTAATCACATGCACGGTCTTTTCTTCTTCTAATTCTGCTATAAAGTAATGACCTGAGTTAGGTTCATATTCATCAAGCAGCTTCACACGAAAAATCTCTTTAAATAGCTCCCAAAAAAGTACCGGATTGTTCTGATAAAAAGAAGTGGAAATCACATCTGAAAATTCTAGGTTTTTTCGATACAATCCGTTTTGCGAACGAAAATCAGGTATGCCCGACTCTGTACTTATTCCCGCTCCCGTAAAGACACAAATCCGACTTGCCTCTCCAATTCGTTTCTTTAACTCTTCAACTTGCATATTCATTGGCGCTCTCTCCTACTTTACAATCAATACGGGTATCTTCACATGTTGAGCAATTTTATGGCTCACGCTCCCCAAAAACATTTCTTTTACTGGATTTAAGCCTCGGCTTCCAACTACTACAACATCAAAGCGATTGTTGTTAGCAAATTGAATAATTGTTTTAGCAGCATCTCCATGAATAAACGTAATTTCATACTCTATATCAGATTTCTCTAAAACTTCTTGTGTTGTTTGGATACGCTTTTCTCTTGCTTCATCTTTTCCAAGCGTGTTTAACCTACTATCTCCTTCTACTGCATATATCACTTGAACAAAGCTTCGATCAGTTAATCTTGCTAAAGCAACCGCTTTTTCAGCTGCTCTAGCAGCGTGTTCAGACCCATCTGAAGCTAATAAAATTCGCTTAAACATGTCCTTCACTCCTTTTCTATCAATTATAACAGCTCTACTATTTTTTATTCCATTGAAGAAAGCGATATAAAAATTAAATTTTCTAAAAATATTTACGCTTTTGTGTTATACTAATAAACAGAAATGCTATACTAAATAAAAGGAATGATGGCATTATGGGGTTTGAGCTGATATGTACCTTTTGCAAAGGGCTTGGGAAAGTAATGATTATTCCTGGCATATTCTACACAAAAAAGTGTAAGCATTGTGAAGGTACTGGTTTGAAACTAAAAAAAGACGAAACTCCTCTATAAGAAGTCTCGCCTTTATATCGTTTAGATTGATAATTCTTTTGATAGTTGATACATACGCTCATCAATATGATGAGGTTCACCTAGGATTTCCATAATATTATAATCAACAATTTCATTTTTACGGATACCGATTGCACGCCCGCCTTTACCTTCCATTAATAACTCAACGGCGCGGCCACCAAAACGACTTCCTAACACGCGATCTTGTGCTGTTGGTGATCCACCACGCTGAATGTGCCCTAGAACCGTAACGCGAGTTTCAATTCCAGCAGCTTCTTCAAGCTGTTTTGCTACTTCGTTTCCTGTAGCTACACCTTCAGCAACAACGATAATACTATGTTTCTTACCACGCTCTTGGCCTTTCTTTAAACGATCTACCATCTCTTGGAACTCATCTTTCGCTTCAGGAATTAAGATTGTTTCAGCTCCTCCAGCTAGCCCTGACCATAGAGCAATATCTCCAGCATTACGTCCCATTACTTCAATAATAAAAGAACGTTCATGTGAAGTAGCCGTATCGCGAATTTTATCAATTGCATCGATAACAGTATGTAAAGCTGTATCGAAACCTAGAGTAAAGTCTGTTCCTGGAATGTCATTATCGATTGTTCCTGGAATACCTACACATGGAAAACCAAGCTCAGTTAGCTTAACAGCTCCCATATAAGATCCATCTCCACCGATTACAACCAAACCTTCAATACCATGCTTCTTTAGGTTTTCAATACCTTTACGGCGTCCCTCTTCTGTTTTAAACTCTGGACATCTTGCAGAATATAACATTGTTCCACCGCGTTGAATGATATCACCAACATCACCAACTTCAAGCTTTCGAATATTCCCTTCAATTAACCCTTGATATCCTTGATAAATACCGTAAACTTCCATTCCTTCATGAATCGCTTTACGCACAACAGCACGAACCGCAGGATTCATTCCTGGAGAATCACCGCCGCTTGTTAATACACCTATTCTTTTCATTACTTTTCACCTCATCAAAAGTCAAATCAATTGACACTGTATTCTATTTTTACATTCTACATGACTACAAAGTATTTGTGTAGTAATTCACAACAGATTTCTATTATTATTTTTAAATGTCCTTACATTTTCATATGTTTTAGTTATTAACAGCTAAATATTCAATTTTTTTCTATTTCTCAAAATCAAAACACATCATTCTGCTCACTCTAATTTTCATTTTTTTCATATTTTGTAATGAAAATGTAACGTTTCCATCTGTCGAAAGGTGTTATGATTATTTTACGAAAATTGACGAAAAATTGATGGAGGCCCATTATGAAGAAATTTGTGGCGGTTTTTACCCTCGCTAGCTTTTTATTTGCTAGCCCTTTAGTCAGCCAAGCTGCGCTAGGTGATCAAACATTAAAGCAAGGAATGAGAAATCAGGATGTTCAGCAATTACAGCAGCTTTTAAAGAAAAAAGGTTATTTCACTGGCAATACAACAACTTATTTTGGACCAGCTACATCAAATGCAGTTAAATCATTTCAGCGTAAAAATGGATTGTCTGCCGATGGAGTTGTTGGAAAAAGCACATATGCAAAGCTTGGAGTAAAAACTTCTTCACAGACTTCTACATTTAATGCTTCAAAAGTTATTAATAAAGGAAAGCAGTATGTAGGGGTACCATATCGCTGGGGTGGAACAACTCCTAGAGGATTTGATTGCAGTGGCTTTATTGGTTATACATTCAAGCAGGGCGCTGGCATTACTTTACCTCGAACTGTAGCAGAGATTTATAAAAAAGGGACACGAGTTACAAGCTTACAGCCTGGGGACATTGTATTTTTCCAAACATACCAAAAAGGCGCTTCCCATGCCGGTATCTACATGGGAAACAATCAATTTTTACATAGCTCATCTTCAAAAGGTGTTTCAGTTGCTTCATTAAAAGATAGCTATTGGAGCAAGCGCTATATTGGTGCAAAAAGAATTCGTTAAATAACAAAAAGCCAACTTGCGTTGGCTTTTTTAACGGCAAAAACTATAGTATTCATTAATAATATCTAATACTGTTGGATATTCATCTACCCACGTAAAGTTTGTCTTTTCATTTGGTTCTTGTTCTGTTTCTTGTTTAATTGTAATTTGCTCCACACAAGATCTCTCCCTTTTTCTGTTATATAACATATATATTATCTATCTTTTGTTTTATAACAAAAAATCAAAAAAAGAAGACATGCTAAAAGAAGAGGGTTGAATATAACAAAACAAATTTTCAAAAAGAGGAACACTAGCTGTTCC
>NZ_BCVD01000028.1 GCF_001591565.1 Priestia flexa NBRC 15715
GCGCAGCGAGGAAGCTCGGATTCCTCTCCGCGGAAAGCGAGTGGCCGTAGCGCAATGGAACGAACGTGTTCAGGTAACGTAAAGAGGTGAGAAAAGGGAGTGTTCATCTTTTTGGAAATTTGTTTTGTTATGTCCCACCCTCTTTTAGAAAATGATGATAAATTCATGAATAAGTAATAATAGAAAGAAGAGAGTCACAATGAGGTGTTGGTTATCAGGAACAAGGTTTGTTCTAATGGAGGGGAGTATTTTACTTGTTCTGCTATAAAGCTGTTCATATTCATGTTTTGTCACTCGGTGAGCACCTAAAAAATACGGAAACCACCAAGTGAAGATGTGAGAAATGAATAAGATAATAGTGATAACAAAAGCTACCTTAGTAGTAAAAGGTAAATTAATGTACATACAGCAACCAATAGTTAAAAGGGGAATATATTGATACAACAGCTCACTTTTGCGATGGACAGACGTTTTCTTTTGAAGATCGTTAAATGGATATAAAGGACATAAGTTTTTAATTAGTAGATAGACAAAAAATAAGACAACCACTAATAAGCTCCATGCATGTAAAGAAATCATTGAACTCACTCCTATGATGTTAGCCTACTAATATATATACGATTTTCAAGAGTAAACATTCTGAATAAGGCATGGTTTAATTTACGTGAAAAAGCCACATTAGCGCATGACAGCGCTAGCGTGGCTTTTTATAATGCTGTTTCTTTTGAATTTAGCTTCTTCCATTCATGTTGGAGAATTCCATAAATCACAAGGTCATGGTAATGGTCATATAAATATTCTCCGTCACGACAAATGCCTTCTTCAGTAAAGCCTAATCGTGTGGGAACGGCACGGCTTTTGTGGTTATCAACCCCACAGCGAATTTCTACTCGGTGAAGTTTCAGCGTATCAAATGCGTAAGTAAGGCAACCGTGTACAGCTCTGGTCATAATACCTTTTCCTTGAAACTGCTCCCCAATCCAATAGCCAAGGCTAGTGCTTTTATTCCCCCAGTTAATTGCATGAAATCCAACCATGCCAGCAATTTCATCATAGTAGCGAATAATTGCTTGAAAACCTTGATTGTTATAATATTGAGTTCGCCATTCGGGGATTAAATCATCGTAATCGGAGATGCTTCTCATACTGTCAACCCACGGCAACCACTCCCGCAGATAAGGTCGTGATTCATTTACAAGAGATAAAAGTGGAAATGCATCACTTGGCTCAATTAACTGTAAACTAATCTCTTTATCAATTTTATACTCAAACATAAAACAACCTCCGAAATTAATAAGAATAAGCATTAAATATACCTTTATCATAGCATATTTATAAACTGTTTTTTTGAATTTTTCTATAGTTCAGAATGGTTTTAGAATCATAAAAAGCCAAATAAATGGTAAGAATTATCTTACATGAAAACAAGACAGTGCTATAATGAGAAAGGATGAACTACTACTAAGGCTACATGTTGTAATTTAGAAGGTGACAAGATGGACGTACAGTTATTACTGACAGTATTTGCGTTGGGATTTTTAGGCTCATTTTTAGCGGGTATGCTTGGTATTGGAGGCTCGGTTATTTTATATCCAGTTTTACTTTTTGTACCACCTCTTATTGGAGTAGGGGCATTTACAGCGCATGAAGTAGCGGGAATCGGAGCGGTACAGTCTTTATTTGCATCAATTTCTGGAACGCTTGCCTATAAAAAAGGCGGCTTTTTACATAAATCACTTATCATTTATATGGGAACGAGCGTGTTGCTTGGAAGTCTCGTTGGTTCAACTCTGTCTAATTCGTTTTCAGAAGATACCATTAATTTAATCTATGGAGTAATGGCTACAATTGCTGCAATTCTTATGTTTACACCTAAGAAGCCTACACAAGATGAGAACAAAATGGAGGTCTGGTTTTCAAAAAAACTAGCTGTTCCGCTTTCTTTAGCCGTAGGTATATGTGGAGGGATTGTGGGAGCAGGTGGTGCTTTTTTGCTTGTTCCAATTATGATTACCATATTAAAAATACCGGTAAGAGTGACAATTGCTAGCTCACTAGCAGTGACCTTTTTATCTTCAATTGGAACAACCTTCGGAAAAGTGGCTACTGGACAAGTGTTAGTGCTACCTGCGCTGATGATTATCGGTGCAAGCTTACTAGCAGCGCCAATTGGAGCATTTGTTGGTCAAAAGACAAAAGTGAGTTCCCTTCAAGTTGTTTTAGCTATTGTTATTACCGCGACTTCGTTAAAAATCTGGTTTGATTTACTAAAAAAGTCAATCTCTTTCCATTAAATAAAAAAGATAGCGTGATTGAAACGCTATCTTTTTTATGTTGTTTTTGAAGAAACAAGATGTGCCACTAGGATGTAGCGTTCTGGCGCAGAACCTATAAAGTTAAAAGGGTAACAAGTACTGACTGTTAGAGTAGCTCTTGGTTTAGGAACAATTACGGTTCGATCATCGGCATCGACAATTCGCACTTTATTAACTCGATACGTAAATGATCCCGCTTCTGTATGAACTAATAACAAGTCTCCTTCTCCAACTTCCCCTAGTTTTCGAAAGACTGTATCACGATGACCGGATAGCACAGAATTGTCGCTTTCTCCAGGCAACACGCTGTCTGCAAAATGACCAACGCCTTTTTCAAGCTCATCTTCGTTAGTACCATGATAAATTGGAAGCGTAGCCTTCAGCTTTGGAATTTCTAGTTCACCCATTAAGTCTCCTATTTTAGGCTGTGAAGGATAAGATGCATCTTTCTTTTTGATTTCCTTTAAAGAACTGCTGTTTTCTTTCTCTATAGGCTGCCCTGCTTTTGCTTCAGCAGGTGCTGTTACCTGTGGTTCAACAGCACCTGTTTTATAAGCAAAATATCCTTTAGCAAACTTATAAGCATTAGTAGTGGTAAACCATAGGCCGAAACAAAGAACCCCTACAATAATCGAAAGAAAAATCAATCGCTTTTTGCGACTGATTTTTCCTTTTGAACTTCTTGGTTCCATATCATGCTCGTCTCACTTTACGATATGCAGCAAATGCTAACAAAACAAGGGCTGATCCAATTAAAGTGTTTAATAAATAGTCTGAAGCCGTATTTGGTAAGCGAGCTCCTTTAACAGTCTTCTTTACTTCAGCTTTTTTTACTTCTATTTTTTGAACTTTTTCTTTAACAGGTGCTTGTTTTACAATGTTATTTACATTTTGAGCAGATTTTTCAATGCTCGTTCCTGTGTTTGCAACCGTATCCGAATTAACCATTTCACCTGTGATAATCATATCAGCTAAAAATTTGCCGTCAGCTGTATATAGGTTAATTTTTAAGCTAGCATTTTTTAATTCTTTCATATTCATTAAATCAAATAAAGATAATGTCTTTTCGGTTCCGTCTTGAATCAACGTATATGTTGCTTTCATTTTAAAGATAGAAAGCATTTCGTTATAAATTGACATTAGTTCCGCAATTTGATCAGAAGTTAGTTCAGTTGTTGTATCAAAGTCTTCAAAAGCTGCTAGACGCTCGGCAAGTGCCATTAAGCGATTTAACGTTTCTTCATCCGCAAGCTCATCTTCAATTGACATTAAGTGATCGTTAATGCGCTCTAACTCTTCACGCGTTAGTCCAAACTCATCTTCCAACATTTTTAAAGCAGATTCAAAATCATCAGTACTAATCTCGTCCGCATACTCTTCATCATCGGCATAGTCAAACTCATCTTCTAAATAGAAAAAAACTGTTTGGTCTAAATCATCAACAAATACGTAATCATTTAAATCTTCACCATTTTCTTCTAATAATGATTGAAGAGATTTTTGATTTAAGTCATAGCTTTCATAGATAGAGCTTAAATTGCTTAAGTCGCTTTTGATGACGTCACCCAAAAATTCTTTTAATTCTTCCACAGTATCAAAGTTTGATAATTCCTCATCGTAAAGTGAAAGTGAAAACTCAATATCATCTTTTGAAACATCAAACCCACGAGTAGTACTGACAGTTGTTAAATATTTCGTCAAGTCTGCTTCAAATGTTTTGGACTGAGCAGCAAATGACACAGCAGGAAAGCAACTAATCATCAGTAGTAAAGCAAGTAAAATTGAAACCCCTTTTTTCATCTCTCATTCTCCTTTTTATGTAGTCTAGAAGATTATAAGTTATGAGTAATATTTTTACAATACTAGATATTAAAGTTTTTATATGGTAAATTATAACTTTTAGATTGAGTGTTAATATATCAAAAAAGACAGCTCACTTCTTATTTAACAGAAAAGAAATGAGCTGTCTTTATTCATAAATGTTACCGCTCTCTATGTTAAGGTAACTAAAAAAGGGAAGACAAAGAGCGTATGTAGTGATATTCGTTACCGTTACGGTTTAAGGCTTTAATAGCGAAAGGGTTGAAAAATGAGAACGAGGCTTTGTAAGCTCAATTTTTATCCCTTTTAGTTTTAAACGCTCAACAAACTGTTTGCGCTTTTGACGTTTTTCTTTTGGGGAACGATCCATTGTTTACCTCAACCTCCATTTAGTTAGGTACATCTTAATATACTCATCATACCAAAAAATTGCATATATACAATAAACATTGCAAGATATTCACAAAGATTTAAAAAATGAAGCATTACTTTCTTTTTAACTAGTATTCTATACCCTATTTTTAAACCCTTTAACATGGCAAAAGAAGCTAATGCGCATTGATATTTCTTTATGTGTATCATATGATGATACACATAAAGCTTATATAGAGGTGATAAGTAGATGAAAATTCGTAAAGCATATATTCGCATAGACGAAAAAGTCATTGAAAATGTATTTGTTCATGAAAATAAAAAGGAAGAACAAACGCTAATTGCAATTCCAGATTTGGAATGGTCAACCATTATCCCTTACGAAGAAGAAATTCAAGAGTGTAAAGATCGACTACGGACATCGTTAGCTTCTAAAGTCAGTGAAGAGGTAGCGGAGCAACTAACGAGAAAAATTAATTTTTGGGTACGAGAGATGTAAAAAAGAGAGAGTAACCAAAAGAATAATAATATCTTTCACTTCATTATTTTCCTGGATTTTCCACGATTAGCTCTTGATAAATGGAATGGATTATGTAAAATGAATGTAGGAAACAAAATATACGGCGATGGAGTTCGCCAAAACTGCTGCAAAGCTAATGACTCCTACCCATATACAGGGTAGGAGTCTATTTTTTTGTTCATAATTAAGAAAGAGGTGAAGAAGATGACGTATTTACTAGTAGGTATAGGAGGTATTCTTGGAAGCTTGCTTCGCTACTATCTCGGTGTGTTTACACATTCATGGTGGGCATACAGCTTTCCATTAGGAACGTTAATAACGAACTTGATGGGCTGCTTTATTTTAGGTTGGTTTACATATCGAATGATTAAAATGAATGTGTTTCCTTCTGCTGTTTTAGCTGGCATCGGTACAGGGTTCGTAGGTTCTTTCACGACGTTTTCTACCTTTAGTGTCGAAACCGTTACTTTAATCAAAAACGATACCAGTCTGTTAGCTTTTCTTTATGTAGCACTTAGTTTATTTGGTGGTTTACTGATGTCTTGGTCTGGTTACCGAGTAGGGGATCGTTCAGCCAATAAGCTGAAAAAGAAAGGAGAACAGCTATTATGACAGCTTTACTCATTGCACTGGGTGGGTTTTTAGGTGCCATAGCCAGGTATGTGCTAAGTACGTGGATGAATCAAAAATCAACTACAGGGTTTCCAATTGGCACTTTATGCGTCAATTTAGTAGGCTCATTTCTACTAGGCATCCTGGTTGGGAATGGAATGACATCTGGGGTGTATTCTTTTTTAGGAGTGGGTTTTATGGGGGCATTTACGACATTTTCGACGTTTAAGCTGGAAAATATCCACCTTCATGAAAAGAAAATGCATACGGTTCTATTTCCTTATTTGGCGTTTAGTTATATTGGAGGTATTGTGTTAGCTTTTATAGGAATGTTAGCCGGTGCTCTCTAAAAAATCTTGATTGTAACAAAGGGCTATTTAAAGAAAAGCCAATTTATTTTTTCTGCACGCTTTTTTCCATTTGAAACTATATTATGAAGAAACTTTTTTGTTGACGTACGTTCTAGATGACAGCTATGATGATACTAATATGGGTATGAAGTTACGTCAGGGAGGATACAATGATACTACTTTATATTGGTGTAATCTTATTTTGTTGTGCTATTATGTTTAGTTTATATAATCGCCATGTGCCCGTTCATGGAATTAAGAAGCTTTCTACGCTTGACTGTGAGACTGCGGAAATTGCAGTCGTAGATGTTCGACATTTTCATGAAATGAAACATAAACCTTGTCAAAAAGCTATACACATTCCGCTGCCGTACTTGGAAAGACAACATGTTGAAATTCCGTCAAAACAAGTAGTAGTTATTGCACCGGATACAATTGCAAGAAACTTAAGCATTCGTAAGCTGCAAAAGTATGGCTATCAAGTAAAGGGATATTGCTGTGCATGTGAAGGATAAGTCATTAGTAACGCACAAAATATAGGAGGGATACTGCGTGAATTATACTGATCAGACAAAAAATCGGTTAAAGCGAGTAGAAGGTCAAGTGCGAGGCGTACTGCGTATGATGGAAGAAGATAAAGACTGTAAAGACGTTGTAACGCAATTATCAGCTGTTCGAAGCGCAGTCGACCGAACCATTGCTCAGATTGTTGCGCTAAACTTAGAACAATGTATTGTTGAAAGACAACAAGCTGGAGAAGAGACTGCAAAAGTCGTAGAAGAAGCAATTGCCTTATTAGTAAAGAGTCGATGAGTAGAAAAGTTATCTGACGAAAGTCTGATAGCTTTTTTTTTGATTTTCATGCATAATTCGTACATATTATTTTTTAACGTCACTCACTAAATGGAAAGGAGCGTGAATACCAATTCGAAAGTTTAAGCGACTCTTAGTTCTAATCATTCTTATAGGTGCTATTGTGGGAGGTATTGAATTTCTTCGATATCCAATTCACAGCAACGCTAAGGATGTTGAAGAGCATATAAGAAAATGGAAAGGGATGGGGGACATTAACGGTTCCAAAAAGCTTGACATTCGAGAAATCCAAAAAATTAGCAGTTCGGACACATATGTTGCGTTATTCACTATTCCTGGTAGTGGAGAAGGAATGGCGATTTTAAAAGAAGGATGGAGCAAAAGGTTACGGATTGAAGTAATGACAAAGATGAACAATCTTGTTGAGTATGATGATATACATACTAATAAAGGGACGTATGCGCTGTTTTTAGGAAAGAACCCAAGTAAACAAATACATCGAGTGAAGGCCTCACTTGTAAATGACAATTATACGTTTGATATTAAAGTTCCCAAAGGAGAATATTTTATTTCATATCAACCTGTGCCAAAATATGTTGAAAAGCCATTTCCAGCGGATCTTATTTTATTGAATAATTCAGGAGATGACATCACTGTTAAGGAATATATGGATCAAGAGCTGCGTGAATAACACGCAGCTTCTTTTAGTATGTAGACAACATACATGTCACATGTCAATTTTTGAACTTTTTGTGAAGTATATAACAAAAGCATTTAATGTGTAATATACTGTAAATGGGCGGTAATCGAACCTACCAAACTTGAATATTGATTGACACAATTCTGTATAGATTTTGTCACAAAATATTCAATAATAGATGAAACCCCTTTTGTATCAAGGGTGATTGCGGTTACATTACATGAATTACCTTTAAAAAGGTAAGTTTCGGTAAGAAAATGCAACATTCATCCTTTTATTTACATTTATTCCTTGTCGAATATATGCTAAAATATCGCAAGGATTGAAGTGTTCTTTGACCTCATGTTTTTACACTATCTTAGAATATTTTCAAAATAAGAAAATCGACAAAAAGTGACGAAAAAATTGTCACTTTGTATTACAATAGTAATGGTTGATGTATAACATGAGTTTAAAGAGATTTTGTATTAAAGCTTTCTATAGTTAACTAGATAGAAAGTTTTAAAGATGATCTAATTTAGAGGCTTCGCATCATGAGTTGTTAGAAAGGAGAGTTTTTAGTGAAACCAAAAAAAGGATTTTGGAAGCTAGCAGGTTTATTTTCTGCACTTTCAGTATTTTTCTTGAGCGGCTGTTCAGAATTAGCCGTTTTGAATCCTCAAGGTCCTGTCGCTAAAGAACAAGCTGACCTTATTGTTTGGTCGCTTTGGATGATGGCGATTGTGGTCGTAGTAGTATTTGCAATCTTTGCTTACGTACTTATTAAATTTCGTGAAAGACCTGACAACATGGACTATGAGCCACCAGAACAAGAGGGTAACTTAAAGATGGAGATTATCTGGACTGCGTTCCCGATTATTATCTTAATTCTTTTAGCAATCCCAACTGTAAAATCAATTTATGCTCTTGAAGAACCACCGAAAAATGAGCAAACAAAAATTGAAGAACCGTTAACAATTCATGTTACTTCAGCAAACTGGAAATGGATTTTCAGTTATCCGGAAGAAAACATTGAAACAGTTAACTATGTAAACATTCCAGAAGATCGTCCAGTTCGCTTTGAATTGACGTCTCAAGGTTCAATGAACTCGTTCTGGGTACCGGAGCTTGGTGGACAAAAGTATTCAATGAACAACATGGCGATGGATTTATATCTTCAAGCTGATAACCCAGGTTCTTATATCGGACGAAGTGCTAACTTCTCAGGTGAGCACTTTACAGATATGGAATTTGAAGTGTTAGCCCAAACTCACGAAGACTATGAAGAGTGGGTTGACGAAGTGAAGGCAACAGCTAAGCCATTAACTGAAGAGAAGTATGATGAAATTATTGAACCAGGTGTAGTAGGTCGCATGACGTTCAACGGTACGCACTTAGAGTGGGTTAACCACGCAAAAGACGCATACATCCCTGGTAAAGTAGACGAGCGCGGCATGAACATGGGAGATGGCAATCACAACCATGGCAGCGACGATAGCAAAAAAGAAAGCGACGAAAGCCATGACGAGCATGAAGGTCATGATGAACATGAAGGTCATTAATACGGGCCTAAATAAACGTACGATTGGGGGAAGACATAATGAAGCTAGATGAATTCTTTGTCACTGGCGATCCCGTCATTTATGCAGCTGACGCAGCGATTGTCTTGACAACCATCGGTATCATTTTTGTCTTAACATATTTCAAAAAATGGAAATGGTTATGGACAGAATGGTTAACAACAGTAGACCATAAAAAACTTGGTGTAATGTATATTCTTGCAGCCGTCTTAATGCTTTTCCGTGGCGGTGTAGATGGACTTATGATGCGTATGCAGTTAGCGTTCCCGGATATGAATATCCTGAACCCGCATCACTATAACGGCGTATTTACAGCTCATGGTGTTATCATGATTCTATTCATGGCAATGCCATTCTTGATTGGTTTAATGAACGTTGTCGTTCCGCTTCAAATTGGAGCGCGTGACGTAGCATATCCGTTCTTGAACGCAGTAAGTTTCTGGACATTCTTTATGGGAGCTATGTTATTTAACATCTCTTTCGTTATTGGAGGAGCTCCTGATGCTGGTTGGACATCATATTTCCCTCTGGCCGGAAAAGAATTTAGTGAAAGTATAGCGAACAACTACTATGCAATTGCTATTCAGATTGCCGGTGTTGGTACCCTAATGACAGGTATTAACTTCTTAGTTACGATTTTAAAAATGCGTGCACCAGGCATGACGTTAATGAAAATGCCAATGTTTACTTGGTCAATTTTAGTTACGTCAGTTATTATCATCTTTGCGTTCCCTGTATTAACAGTAGCGCTTGCGTTAATGACGCTTGACCGCGTATTCGACACAGCATTCTTTACGGTTGCCAACGGTGGTCTCCCGATGATGTGGGCAAACCTATTCTGGATTTGGGGACATCCTGAAGTATATATCGTAATTTTACCGGCGTTCGGTATTTTCTCTGAAATCATTAGTACACATTCTCGCAAAAACCTATTTGGTTATAAAGCGATGATTATCTCAATGGTTGGTATCGCGTTCTTAAGTTACATTGTATGGGTTCACCACTTCTTTACAATGGGTAACGCGCCTGCAGTTAACTCGTTCTTCTCGATTACAACGATGTTAATCGCTGTTCCAACCGGAGTTAAAATATTTAACTGGCTCTTTACCATGTATAAAGGCCGTATTAAATTTACAACATCAATGCTATGGTCACTTGCGTTTATCCCAAACTTCGTTATTGGTGGGGTAACTGGGGTAATGCTTGCAATGGCTTCAGCTGACTATCAGTACCATAACAGTTACTTCCTAGTAGCTCACTTCCACTATGTATTAATCTCAGGAACAGTATTTGCATGTTTCGCTGGATTATACTACTGGTATCCAAAGATTTTCGGTCACACGCTGAACGAAAAGCTAGGAAAAATCTCTTTCTGGATCTTCGTTGTTGGATTTAACGTATGTTTCTTCCCACAATATTTCCTAGGTCTAGATGGTATGACTCGTCGTATGCAAACTTATTCAGAAACATTAGGTTGGGGAACATTAAACTTAATTTCAACAATCGGTGCTTTCTTAATGGGTGCAGGTTTCATCGTATTGGTTGTAAATTTACTTTGGAGCGCTTGGAAAAACAAACGCGACACTGCAAACGACCCATGGGATGGACGTACGCTTGAATGGTGGACTAAATCACCAGTTCAACACTATAACTTTGCGGTAGTTCCACATGTGAAAGAAATGGATGAGTTCTGGCACATGAAAAAACGTGGAGAAACAAAAATTAAAGAAGAAGACATTAAACCAATTCATTTACCAAGCAACTCAGGTATCCCATTCATCTCAGGTGTATTCTGGTTCATCGGTGGATTTGGACTTGTCTTTGAATGGATGCCAATGGCGATCTTCGGATTAATCGGAATTTTAGCTTGTCTAGTTGCACGATCATTTGACTATGATGAAGGCTTCTATGTTCCGGTAGATGAGATTAAACAAACAGAAGGTATTACAGGGGGTGACAAATAATGGGTGGACATTTAGATAAGTCATTACCACTCGAGTATCAAGATCACCAGGGCCGAATGAATATTCTCGGCTTCTGGATTTTCTTGGGTGCGGAAATTGCACTGTTCTCTACGCTGTTTGTCACGTATTTAACGTATCATACTCGTACAGCTGGAGGCCCTGGACCACAAGATTTATATATTGTTGAAACGTTTATGATTCAAACAGTTTTACTATTAGTAAGTAGTTTCACAATGGGAATCGTTGTATGGCACATGCGTAATAATAACTTAAAAGGGTTAATTACTTGGCTAGTTATTACGCTTTTACTAGGTGCAGGATTCTTGTACTATGAAATTGAAGAGTTCATTCTTTATGCAGCTCACGAAGGTGCAACAATGCAAACTAGTGCATTCTTGTCTTCATTCTTTGCGCTGTTGGGAACACATGGACTTCACGTAACGATGGGTATTGGTTGGGCAATTTTACTTATTATCCAGTTAGTAAAGCGCGGCTTAACGCCTGTTACAGCAAGAAAAGTATTTATTATCGGTTTATACTGGCATTTCCTTGACGTAGTATGGATTTTCATCTTTACGTATGTATACTTGAACGGATTGGTGGGATAAGACATGGAAAACAAACAAGGCCAAAAAGCAGGATTTCCGCTTAGTCATGTAATGGGGCTTATCCTTTCTTTAGCACTAACGTTTGCAGCGCTTGGATTAGTTATGTTAGCTGACTTATCAAGAGGCGTAACGATGACACTAATCTCAATTCTTGCGTTCTTACAAGCAGCTATGCAGCTTGTGATGTTCATGCACATGACTGAAAGTGAAAACGGCAAGGTACAAGTTGCAAATATGCTTTATAGCTTCTTTATTGCACTATGTATCGTTGTTGGTACGCTTTGGATCTTAGCAGATCACTTTAACCATTAATACAAAAAGCCACTTACTTCTGCGTAAGTGGCTTTTTTACTATTCATTAGTAGCCTTATATCGAAGTGTTTGATAGTGACCTGTGGCCACTCGGTCGACCACTTCACCCTCCTCATTTGTATATACCTCGTATTCCTCATAAACTTCAACATCAAAACCATTGATTCTTTCAGTTGTTATAAGAACATTTTTAAGGCTCATTTCAACGTCTTCATCGTTACTTGAAGCTTCTACTTCACCGCTGTCTAAAGAAAGAGGTGAGACGGCTTCAAAGTATTCTTGAGACTCGTTGTCCATGTAGCTAATCACAACCATGATTCCAATAAAAAAGATTCCTAAAAACAATATACGAGCTGATGTCATCTTAAAAGACCCCCGTAAATTGACATACTAAAACAACTAAGCCAAGAATCCATACGTAAACAGCAAATGTTTTTAGAGAATGATGCTTTAAATAGTGAATCATCCATTTTACGGCCATATAGCCAAAAAGCGCAGCCGAACATGTTGCTACAAATAAAGAGAAAAACGAGATGTATTCCACACCACCACCGACAACATCTTTAAGCTGTAAAAGAACGGCTCCACATATGGCTGGCGTTGACAGTAAAAAAGAAAAGTAAGCAGCTGTTTCTCGGTCTAGCTTACGCATTAAAGCAGCTGCCATTGTTAGACCAGAACGTGAAACGGCAGGAAAGATGGCGGCTGCTTGAAAGGTACCGATAAACAGTGCGTCCTTGTAGGAAATATCGTGCATCTTTTTTGCTCCTTTTTTTACTGAGTCAGCAAACCATAAGAAAAGACCTGTTACAAGAAATTCCCATCCAATTGTAGAACCTGTAATTGAGATTTCCTCAAAATAATCTTTAAATAATAAGCCAACCACAACAGCTGGAATCGTACCAATGATTAGCAAGAAGGTAAGCTTGCTAAACGGGTGACGAATCATGTGCCACAGCTCGTCTTTATAAAAGACAAAAATAGCAAGCAAGGTTCCAATATGTAGCATCGTATCTAGGTACAAACCTGCGCTATCTAATCCAAATAAGTGTCGACCTAAATACAAGTGCCCTGTGCTACTAATGGGTAAAAACTCTGTTAACCCTTGAATGATTCCTAAAATTAATGCTTCAATCCATGACATATTTTCACCTCTTAAAGCGTGTCCTTGTATTATTGTATCGACCAAAAGGCATGAACATGACAAAAATTAATGAGAATGGTTAGATAAAGCAAAAAAATTAGAGTCCACTATTAGTGTTTCTAACTGCATGCAACAACTAATGGCTATATTGAAATAGAGATTAAAGCATAGTTAGTAATTGATCAAACTAAAAGGTGAATCTTTGCTTAGAAGGTTGAAATCAACATGGATAAACTTAAGTGATTACACAAACGATAAGTTTGAAACCAACATAACGTTTGTGCAAGAAAAATGGATATTTAGCTTGCGGTATACAAATTTGTATTCATCAAACGGAGGTGGGAACTCATGATAAAAAAAGTGTGCATAGCACTTATTTTATGCTTCATTGGAATTCATTCACATGTAGCAATGGGAGAACAACCTAAAGTGGAAGTGTTTCAACTTGATACAGGTAAGGTCATTCGGGTAGCTGATAAAACTGAAGTTGTTCAAAAAGAGGTTGAAAAAAGCATCGCTTCCATTACTGGGATTTATAAAAAAGTAAATCCTTTACCTAAAACCGGTTATTTGGTAAAGGTACCATTAGACCCCGCTGTACAAGTGCAGCAAAAAGGGTTAGATGTGTTAGCTAGTGAAGCTGTTGTTGTATTAAGCCCAAATGAGCAACCTGTACTCATGCTATACGATAATGAAAACAAAATTTATTTTTTTGAATTTACCTATGACATCTCTACGTTACGAAAAGAATTAGAATTGTAAAAGAAAGCTCCGCATAGAGATGTCGGAGCTTTCTTCATTAGTAACATACACATCATATATATAGATATCTTCAGGTTTTTTCTTTAGTTTAAAGCCTCCTTTTACACCTGAGACGCAAGTGATGAGATCCGCATGAACTAGCTTTATTAACAGTTTTTGGAAATAAAAAAGAGAAGCGCCTAGCTGCTTACTCATTGCATCTGCTGGCAATACAGCTTTGGAAGGTAAAAAGTGAAGAAGTACCATGGCCTATACAGATTGTTCAACGCCTGTTTTCATATGCAAAGTATATCAAACCTTTCTAAAGTGGATAATAATTATCCACTTTAATCGTTTTATTTGAGAATACCAAATAAATTTTTCGGATTATTTGACAGTTAATTCAAACAACTATAATATATTTAGAAAAATCAAATATTTTACGATGGGGTGGGAATGCGATGATTGAATTAAGACCGTTCACAAAAAAAGATATAAAAGAACTCATTGAATGGATTCCCTCAGAAGCCTTTATGATTCAGTGGAGTGGCTCCACGTTTGCATATCCACTTACGCCTCGCCAGCTCAAAGAGTATATCCGCTATGCCAATTATGAAGGAGCTCATACGTATGCTTTCTCCGTTTTTCATCAACAAACCGGCCAGCTAGTTGGTCATATTTCTCTTGCTCATATTGATTATCACCATAAGACGGGCAGAATTGGTCGAGTATTGCTCAAAGAAGAGGAAAGAGGAAAAGGATACTGTAGTGATATGTTTGACCATGTTTTATCATTCGGTTTTGATGTGTTAGGACTTCATCGTATTTCCCTGGGCGTATTTGACTTCAATAAAGCTGCTATTAAGTCATACGAGCGTATTGGGTTTTTACGTGAAGGGATGATGCGAGATGTAAAGCACGTGAACGGACAGTATTGGAGCTTAATTGAAATGAGCATGATTGATTATGAGTGGAAACAAAGAGAAGAAAGTTCTGCGGAAGCAATAAAACATATTCAGTAAAATGAAACCGGATTGAAAAACTCAATCCGGTTTTTTGCGTCAAACCCTTTTGTCATTTTATTTTCGCGCTTCTAATTATACTTAGCAGGTATAAATCTTTGAAAAAAAAGGCATATAGGAAGTAAATAAGCTAATAAAAGCAGCGGAGGGACAGAAGGGAGAGACATAAGTTATGAAGTTCAAGTACACGTTACTTTCCGTACTCATATTTCTTGGTTGCGTCTTAACTGGGGTCTTATATGTTTTTAGTGAAAAAAAAGTTGAGGCAAAGGAATTTAACATGCTCGTAATGGGTGTAGATGAACGAGAAGAAGATACGGGACGTTCAGACGTACTAATGGTTGTTCATTTTAATTCAGAAAATGGACATTTGAAAATGATGCCTATCCCTCGAGATACGCGTGTGAAAATTAAAGGACAAGCAGAAATGGAAAAGATTAATCATGCCTATAAGTACGGTGGAATTAAACTAACAGTCGACACTGTCGAACAATTCTTAAATATGCCAATTGATTACTATGTCAAAGTAAACATGGAAGGATTTAAAGCGGTCGTGGATGAGATAGGTGGTGTAACGGTTGATAATCCGTTTCCATTCACATTTGCATCTTATTTATTTCCGCAGGGTGAAACAAACTTAAACGGTGAAAAAGCTTTAGCTTATGTAAGGATGAGACATGAGGATCCTAAAGGAGACATTGGTCGTAATGAAAGACAAAAACAAGTAGTAGAAGCGCTCTTAGACAAAGGAATGAGTATGTCAACGGTAGCTAATCTTCCCAATCTCTTAAATATTACAAAGCAATACGTTGATACAAACGTAACGATTAAAGACGCGTTAGCTGTATATAACGTAATGGAAAAAGGCAAACCAACGTTTGAAACAGTACATGTAGAAGGAGAAACGCAAATAGTAGACGGAACATGGTACTATATTGTAAAAGACCAGGAGAAGGCGCATATAAAAGCCATGCTATATGGAGATAATCCATCGGAAGAACACTGAAAAAGCGCGCAGCCTGCGCGCTTTTTGTTTAATTCATTTCTTGTTCGCCAATTTCTTCTTGACGTTGCAAACAAGAAATCTGCTTTTTTTCTGGGTGAATATTAAAGGTATATCCCCACGTTTGAATCTTTTCAAGGATAATTTCCTCTTTTTTAAAGCCAAAAATGAGTACGATATCTTGATTTTCATCTAATAGTAAATATTTTTCATCTTTTCTCCACATTGTTAGGTTAGCTGCATAAAAGAAATTCCAACCATTATTCATACGATGACCTGTTGCTTGATTTTTATAGTTTAAAATCATAATAATTTCCTCCAATAGACAAACTTTCTAGTAAAATAGTTCATTTCTCATTATAAACAGTTCTTTCTTATAAATCTATAAGACGAATGAAGCATAAAATGATAAAATGTTTACGTTAGATTTTCTAGCAATATACCGTCTTTTTATTAGAAAGGAGATTTGTAATGAGCATATGGTATTTTATCATCGGAGCACTAATTGCCGTTATCGGAATGCTGTTTATTTATCAGTCAACCATTTATACAATTGAAGGTAAGCTACAGGAAGACAAAACAGATAATGAGATTTATCAAGATCTTGTTCGTATTCAGACTATGTTTTTTATTAAACACGCGGTAGTAGAAATTGTTCCGTTAATTTTAATCGTATTAGCATTTATGAACCCAGAACCTGCTTCAAGCATGAGTCCATTAATTATTGTGGCTGTCGTTTGGATTGGAGCGATGCTTCGCATTTATCAAACTCACCAACAGGTGGCAAACAGGATAGAAAAACAGCAGTTCCGAGGGTTTCTAACAAAATTTATGATGATAGAGATTGGGTTGATCAGTGCCTTTCCAATTATAGCAATTGTCGGTGCACTTACGCTTAGTGTAGGGTAATACATAAAAGCGTCTATATTAGTAACCTCTCTTGATGAATTACAAACAGTATGATTCAATCTTCACGTTTAAGTATAATAACAATGGGTAAATAAGAAGTATATTACTATATTTAGATTACAAATAAGGTAGGGAAACATATGATTACAAAGGGCGAAGTTATTCCATTGTTAACTGATGCAAGTCCATCATTTCAATATGATGAAGAGGTGAATACAACAACAATAGAAGGTTTGCAGCAAGAGCTCAAGCGCTTTGCTTCTCACTTAATTTCATTAGAATTTAATAATCAATTAGCCCATGAATCTGAGATATTTGAAACCATTGAACGATTATATACAGAAGGTGAAGCTGAAGTAAAAGAAAGCATAACGATAGGCTTGTTTGAGACTATGTATGAAATGCTTTCTGAACAACACATAACATCTGAAGAAATAGGAAGGCTTTTAAAACCACATTCCTTTAAATGGTGGAAAACCATTGAACAGTTTAACAAGCTTTCCTAATAATAAATAAATCACGCCAGTTTCTTGGCGTGATTTATTTATTGCTCATGTTTTAATTGCTTGTCTAAATAGAACGTTCCAAAAGGAATAAAAGATAAAATAAACGCATAGATGCCCCATAAAATTGTTTTTCTATGCTCAAATTTTACGTGCACAGCAGCAAGTATGTATAATACGAACAGAGCACCATGGGCAGCTCCAACGACGGATACAACCTCAGGAATACCAGCTAAATATTTTAAAGGCATAGCAATGAATAGTAAAAGTAGATATGAAATGCCTTCTACAATACTTAACAAACGTAAGCGGCCAATCGATGATCTTAACATCTTGGTTCATCCTCCAAATGTATGATTTTTTTAACTGTCGTGAAAAATGTACCATGTAGATGCAACCGTTACAAGCATCAATGGTCGCTGTCACAAAAGATTCAAAAGATAATTAAAAAAGAGCACACTATGAGTTGACAAGGTATAACGTTATCTTTTATGAGTATATATAGTAAATGATGAAACTGTACATTCATTTATTTACGTTCAGTCTCGATACGTTAATCCTGTTTTACACGTGTAATAAGAGGCAGGAAAGGGTTTGGAAATATGACAAAAGGAATAGAACAAAAGGAAAATATCCTTGATGCAGCGTTTGTTGTATTTGGAGCAAATGGTTATCATGATGCTAAAATGATTGATATTGCTAAAAAAGCGGGTGTGTCGAAAGGGACACTTTACCTTTACTTTCCTTCAAAAGAAAGCTTATATATTGCGGTTAATGATCGCTCTTTTCTTTACTTCATTGCTAACGCAAAGCGAGAAACCGATCGCTGTGAAACATTTAGGCAAAAGCTTTATTCAATTGCAAGACATCACCTGTACTTTTTTTATAACACAAGAAAGTACCCAGATTCGTTTTGGCAAGCTCCCCATCAAATGCCTGGAATGATGGAGCGTTTGCATCGTTTTTTTGATGATTATCATTCCCTAGTATCAGACTTGATGAAAGAAGAGGGACTTGAAGATACAGCTTTACATTCAAAAGCGTTTTGTAGCATGCTAAATGGGTATAGAATAGATATTGTATCTAACAAAAATGTGTCAGAAAAAGAAATTGAACGTTATGCAACGTTTACAGTTGACCTTTTCCTAGAAGGTTGCTACTGATTTCTTTTTTTTAAAACTGACCCGCTGGTACTCACTACATTACACATGTAAAATACGACTAATAAAATATACGGGGGCTATTTATGAATTTCTTGACAAAGTTTAGCTTAAAGAATGCAGTAGCAGTATTCATTTTATCGTTTCTGCTTATCGTAGCTGGATTATTCTCATTTTCAAGGTTGAAAATTGACTTATTACCTAATATTGAATTTCCACAGCTATCGATTGAAGCTGTATACCCTGGGGCTTCTCCTAGTGATGTAAACGAACAAGTAACATCGAAGTTAGAAGAGCAGTTAAAAGGTCTTGAAGGCGTTAAAAGCGTTCAAAGTGTTTCTTACGAGAACGTGGGGATTATTAATTTAGAATTTCCGTTCAATACGGATTTAGATGAAGTTGAACAACAAATTGACACTATAACAAAAGATTTAGATTTACCAGAATCATCGACGGTTGATGTGAACCGCTTTTCATTTGGTACTTTCCCGATTATGAACATTTCTTTATTTGCTGAAGGTGATGCAGAAGTTGAAAAGCTTTTAGACAGCGAAATTATCCCAGAATTAAATAAAATTGAAGGGATTAACTCTGTATCTGTTGGTGGCGTAAAGGATGATCTTTTACAAATTACGTTGGATAAAGAAAAAGCAGTGGCAGCTGGTCTGACGCTTGAACAAATCAAAGAGCAAATTAACCAAAAGTCCGTATCGTTTCCAGCAGGAACTGTAAACGGTGAAGAACTCCAAATTCCTGTTCGAGTTGAAGAGAAACTAGATACAATTGATGCATTAAAAGAAGTTGAGCTAAAATCTACAGTTAATCCCGAAGCTCCACCAGTTTCACTTGGTGATATTGCAACGATTGAAGAAGTGAGTGAGCAAGGAGAACACACGCGCTATAATCAACAAGAGGCGCTAACAATGGCTATTACAAAGAAACAGGATGCAAATACGGTTCAAGTTGCCAATGATGCATTAGAAGTGTTGAAAAAATATGATGATGATATTAACTATGCTATTGGATTTGATTCAGCAGAAGGAATTGAAAAGTCAGTTGAAACGTTAGTAAAAGAAGGATTGCTTGGGGCGTTGTTCGCTTCAATTGCAGTACTAATCTTCCTGCGCAACTTCCGTGCTACCATTATTTCAATTATCTCGATTCCACTTTCACTTCTTGTCTCAGCTATTTTCTTAAATGGACTGGATATTTCATTAAATATCATGACACTAGGTGGAATGGCAGTAGCAGTTGGGCGCGTTGTGGATGATAGTATCGTAGTTATTGAAAATATCTTTAGACGTGTTCGAAAATCAGAAGAAGGCATTTCTGATGAATTAGTTGAATCTTCAACAAAAGAGATATTAAAAGCCATTACATCATCGACTATTACAACTGTTGTTGTATTTTTACCAATCGGTTTTGTCGGTGGAATTACTGGTGAGTTCTTCTTACCATTTGCTCTAACAGTAGTATTTTCATTATTAGCATCTCTTCTTGTTGCGGTTACAATCGTCCCGATTTTAGCAAAATTTGCGTTTAAGAAGGTACCAGCAGAAGAGAAAGAGGGTAAAATTCAGCGTGGATATGCAAAAGCGATTGCATGGTCACTAAACCATAAGATTAAAATTTTAATTCTATCTTTCTTACTATTATTTGGTTCATTTGCTCTTGTTCCATCGCTTGGCTTCACATTCATTCCAAACGAAGAACAAAGGCTTTTACAGGCAAATGTTCAGCTACCTTCGTCTACTTCTTTAGAACGTACAAATGAAGTGTCGTTAAAAGTGGAGGAGCTATTTGCAAACGAAGATGAAGTAAAAGAGGTAACAACAGAAGTCGGTTCACGCGACTTTGCAACTGGCGTAAAGCGACCAAATCAGATCGGTTATTTCTTAAATCTGAAAGATGGCGTAGATGTAGATGCGTATATTGATGAACTTCAAAGTAAGATGGAAGAAATTGTAGGAGAAGAGTCTCCAAAAGCAACACTAAGCGTATCTGAAGCTTCAACAGGTGGACCACCAACTAATAACAACGTAACGGTAGATTTATTCTCATCTGACTTAGATGACTTACAAACGGCGGCAAAAGAAGTAGAAAATTATTTAAATACGTATGATAACTTAAAGTACGTAAAAAATAATTTCTCTGATAAACAAAAGCAGCTTGTGGTTGAAGTCAATCAAGATAAAGCATCTGAGTATGGTGTATCTGGATTCCAGCTTGTGGGAACCATTACCGATCAAACAAAACCTGTATCAGTAGGTGACCTAACGTTAGATGGAACAAATCGTGCAGTTCAGCTTTCTTATGATGAAGATATTAGTTCAACAAAAGCAATTGAAGATCTGCAAATCTTTACACAAAGAGGACCAGTAGCAGTAAAAGATATTGCTAATGTAAGCGAAATTGATACATTTACATCCATTCAAAAATTAGATGGAAAAGTGTTTGCTCGCGTTGAAGCGGATATTAAAGACGAAAATATTCAAAAAGTGACGCAAGACGTAGTAGAGGGTGTAGAGAAGCTTAATTTACCAAAAGGGGTAAGTCTTGAAGGTGGAGGCGGTAGTGATGAAACCGTAGAAATCTTCCAATCTTTAGGATTGGCTATTTTAACAGCCATTGGTCTTGTTTACTTGACGATGCTCATTACGTTTGGTAAAGCTCGTATACCATTTATTATTTTATCGTCGTTAATCTTTGTTCCAATTGGTTCACTAATTGGCTTAGTGATCGCAAAAGAGCCTCTATCTGTTAGCGTAATGATTGGTTTCCTAATGTTAATTGGAATTGTAACGACAAACGCTATTGTATTAGTAGACCGAATTACCCAAAATAGAGAACAAAAAGGTATGACAATTCGCGAATCGCTTATTGAAGCTGGTAAAACGCGCTTACGTCCAATCCTAATGACAGCCTTTGCAACAATTGCAGCGCTGATCCCGCTTGCTTTGACAACATCAAGTGGAACATTGATCTCTAAAGGTCTAGCAATAACGGTTATTGGTGGTCTAACATCTTCTACTTTATTAACCTTAATTATCATTCCAGTTGTATATGAATTATTCTTTGCTAAGCAGGTTCGTAAAGAAAGAGAACTGGGAAAAGGTGCGAAATAAGAACTATTTTCTATAAGAGGAAAATACGACCATTAATTATATGCTATAATAAAGGTACGTTTTATTTAACCCCTTATATTATATAGATGAAGCCAGGACCCTTTAAGCCGAGGGGGATCTCTGGCTTCGTTTTTTTATTGCTTTTTGTTAGAGATGGTTTACACTTAAAAAGTATCCATGAAGAAATACAGTATTGATATGCGAGGTGAAGGGGAATGGGCACTGATGACCCCAATTTGTACAGAGCTATAAATAGAGGCAACATAAGGTGTTCCATGTCTCTTTTCACACGTAACGAAAAGTTACTTTTGATGCCTCACTTTTAAAATGAGGTGAATGAATATGATTAAAGCATATCTTTATTATTGAAGCTCACGCTTTGAATCTTGCTCTTTTTCAGCGCTGTTATTTTTTACTTCAAACTCTTTAGGAGAGCTAGTAAATAACCCTGTAAATAGCAAGATGGGAAATACTACTGCTAAAAAGGTGCTTATAGCTCTAAAATCTTATAGTAGAGTCATTCAATATGTTTTTCAACAACAAGAGAGAATAGAAAAGGGAGGAGTCTAACAAAAAAAGAGCGGCTATAGGCCGCTCTTTTACGATTATTAAATTAGTTTTGGTAAGTGTGTCGCAGCATCGTACTCTACAAGAGGCTCACCTTGTTGAATACGATGTAAATAGTCAGGGTTTGAAATAAGTGGGCGTCCAATAGCGGCTACGTCAATCCAGCCAGCTTCTAGAGCACGTTCTGCAGATTCTGGTGTTAAATCACCAACTCCGATAATAGGGCCGCTCCAGTAGTTTCGAACAATTTCATAAAGGTTCTTACCGTCTTTTACATCTTCGTAAAAGTTAAGCATTGAAGGGTGAATTATTTTCACGCCAACTTCTTTAAATGCTTCAACATAGGTTTGAATTGCTTTTTCAGCATCATCCCATCTGTATTCAGGCGCATCGACCTTATGCGGAGAAAAACGAATTATAACACGTTCTGCACCAATTGCATTAATCACGGCAGAAATGACTTCTTTCATGAATGTTAATCGTTGTTTTAAATCTCCACCGTATTCATCTGTGCGCTTGTTTGAAAACTCAGAGTTAAACTGATCAATTAAGTAGCCGTGTGCACCGTGAATTTCAACACCGTCAAATCCAGCTTCAAGGGCATTTTTAGCAACTTGAGCATATTGAGCAACAACTTCTTTAATATCTGCTTTTGTCATTTCTTCTGGTATTTCATAAGGTTTACGGAAGCGAGGAACTTGACCAGCTGCAGCGATGGCAGAAGGAGCTTGAGGCTGTTGGCCTTTAATTAATTCATGGTGACTTAAACGCCCTACATGCCAAATTTGCGCAATAATTGTACCGCCTTCGTCGTGAACGGCATTGGTTACTTCTTTCCAAGCTTCAATTTGCTCTTGCGTATAGATTCCTGGAACACCTGGATTTCCTTTTGCGCGATCACTAATGACAACACCTTCTGAGATAATGAGGCCGATGCCGTCTTTAGCGCGACGACGATAGTACTCAGCAATTTCTGTATTTACAACACCTGTTTCATCATCTGCAAAGCAACGTGTCATTGGAGCCATTGCAGTTTTTGTTTTCAATTGTAGACCTTCTAATTGTGTTTGTTCAAATAGCTTAGAATAGCGAGTCATTATTCGTTCATCTCCTTCAAAACCAGTCTTTGTATGCAGTCCTTTTAAGTAAGGATAGACTCAGTGTAACAAGAAGGGTATTTTTGATTCAAATATTTTGACTCACGAAAAAAACGCTGCTTTACAAAGCAGCGTTTTTCAATGTTAAGCGTGGTTTCTACGCATTTTTCTCATAACGAAACTTACGATTAATACTAAAATGATTGAACCAATAATGGCAGGTACAATGGCGAATCCGCCCATCTCAGGACCCCAGTTTCCAAAAATAAGTCCACCTAACCAAGCTCCGATAAAACCAGCGATAATGTTACCGATAATCCCTCCTGGGACACCTTTTCCAGTAATGATACCAGCTAACCAACCAATAAGTCCACCTACAATAAGCATCCAAATAAATGACATAATAACAACCTCCTGATAGTGTATTTGAATCTTATATCTTTTTGATACCCGCGAATGAACCAAGTTATGCATGTTTTGACCAAAAATAAAAGATAGTGTGAAATTAATCAAAATAAAGAGTAAATTGAAGGAAACAGGGAATATAGATAAGTTAAGGTAAATAAATAGGGAGGTTTATACTATTTGTCCATAAATACACTAGTTTCAGTTGTTGGCCTTATATTTATATGATAAGGTTGAATAAAATTAAAACTTTTAAATAGAAAGATACAACCTTTAGCGAGAAAGTTCTTTAGGCTTTCTCGCTTTCTTATTTTAATTGGTAAAAAGTGATAAATGATGGACTGAGGTGAGAAACATTGAAATCTCAAACCTTGAGGTTAGTTAATCAGTTACTTTCAGGAAATCAAGATAGTGCGTGGGATATAGTAGAAGAAGCTTTACAAAAAGGAGCAAGTAGCTTAGATATTTATGAAAGTCTTTTGACGCCTGCTATGTACTATATTGGCACGCTTTGGGAAAAGAATATCGTTACGGTTGCAGACGAGCATGTAGCGACTACAACCTGTGATTATGTATTAACACGCTATGGATTTTATAAAGAAATGACAAGTGAAAGCAAAAAAGAGTACGGAAAAGTGATGTTGTTTTGTTTAGAAGAAGAACAGCATTTTATTGGATTAAAGATGGTCTCGCTTCTATTTGAAGAACATGGATTCGATACGCGGTTTTTAGGAGCAGACTTGCCAAAGGAAGCAGCGGAGGTTATGGCAAAGGACTGGCAGCCTGATATCGTAGCATTATCCGCTAGCATTTCGTATCATTTAGATCCGCTTCCGCAATATATAAATATGTTAGAAGATTTAAACCCAAAACCAATTACTTTAGTTGGTGGAAGACTCATTGCGACAAATCACGTTGCAAGTACTATACTTGAAAAAGCAAAACAAATGCCAAGTTTAAACGAACTAAATGAATGGTTATTACGTTATAAAAAAGGGATGGACATACATGTCGATGCTTAAAAGTGCTCCTGTGCCATATTTTACTGTGGACCGAAATTTTAAAATTTTAAATTGCTCCAAGCTAGCGATGACCACTTTTGCGCCGGTCGATAACTTCTTAGATGTTGTTGATACGTTCAGCAAAGAAAAAGCCAAAAAATATTTAAGAACAGAGTATATCGTAAAAGACGACTGGGTAAAAAAGCTGTGCGACTGCACAGCTTTTTTTGTTCTTTAAAATATTCCGCTGATTTTTAAATAGGGGAATGTGCATAATAAAGATAGAGTAGGAAGGTGGAAAAATGGAGCATAAAGAACATAGCGGTTTACATAAACATGAGCATAGCCTAGCATGTGGACATACGAAAATTATGCATGATGGTCATATTGATTATGTTCATAACGGTCACCTACACCATAAACATAATGACCATTGGGACGAGTGTGTAATTCCGGTAAATGAAACCAACCGTGATGCATGTCAGCTAATAGAGTGTGGATGTAATTATGAAGAGGATTGTGGCCATGAGATGGTACCCCATGGAGATCATATGGACTATTTAGTAAATGGAAGGCTACATCATGTGCATGATGGTCACTGTGACGACCATGGACCAGTAGAAGTCATCACTAATCATTGAATAGACGGAAAATTTTAAAAATGTAAGCGCATACTATTTACAATTTAGGTATCAATTGCTATTATTGTCTTACAGGATACTTGTTCGAATTATCTTGTAAGACAATATACTAAGTCGATTTTCAAAGGAGGAAAAGTTATGATAATGGAAGAATGGTTCGCACTTTTCGCACTTGCAGGAGTATGCATGGTCCTTGTTAATCGCATGTTGCACAAAATTTATAAAGAAACAAGTACAGACGATTCCTAACATCTTCTCTTACATTGAAGGTGTTTTTTTATGGTCTTATATAAGAATGTGTTTATATAAAAGAACTGGAAAATAAGTATTTAAGTCAACAAGATATCCGAACCGTCGAAAGTTAACTTCTTTTGATAGTTCGGATATCTTTTGTTGGTTTCGAACTTATTCTTATAACTTAACTATTGTAGAAACGTGATGAATCATCTTTGAGAAGAAATCATGACGTTTTGTTCTATACCATTTTTTTATTTAACGTAAACCATTCTTATTTCTAATAAATTACGGAGTAGGAAAATTTTGAGCTTCTTCTTTTTTCATCATATGGGACGGTAGGATAATTTCTTCATCTACTAAGAAGCTAAGAAGCTCTCGCGTAGCAAATGACATATAGCGTTCTTTCTTTAAAATAATACCTAACTCCCACATCGGTGTTGGAGAAGAAATGGGAATGCTACGTATTAAAGGATTATTAATCTTCGGATAAACCGATTTTGGCAAAATAGCAATCCCGAGTTCAGAAGCTACGAGTTCAATGATAAGATCCCACTGTGAGCTTTCATAGGCAATTTTCGGCTGGAAGCCAGCTTCAATACATTCATGAATAATACGGTCGTGAAGCGAGAAATCTTTGCTAAATAAGATGAAAGGTTCTTCTTTTAATTCCGATAGAGATACGATCTGCTTTTGAGCAAGTGGATGTTTATGGTGAATATATAAGTTAAACTCTTCTTGTACAAATGGATAAATATGAAACATTGGGTTTTGGACTGGAAGTACAATAATCCCAAGGTCTACCTGTTCAGACTCAACAAGTTCAACAATACGCTTAGCGCCTAATTCCACGAGCTCTAGTGTTACTTGTGGATGCTTTTTAGTAAATTTTTTTGCAATCATTGGAAAAACAATGGTACCAATTAAAGGTGGTATGCCGATTTTAATTTCACCAGTTGGTAAGTGTCTAAGATCATCTAATAGAGCATGAAGCTCATGTAATGTTGAAACTAATTTTTGGCTTTGATTATATACAACTTGACCTGCATCTGTAAGAGTCAGTTTGCGAGTCGAGCGATCAAATAAATCGACGCCCAACTCTTCTTCAAGCTTTTTCACAATTTTACTCAAAGCAGGTTGAGATAAATGAATAGCATATGCAGCCTTGGTAAAACTCTTTTGGTTCACAACTTCCATAAAGTGTTGCAGTTCACGAATGTCCATAAGCAAGCCCCTCACTAATATTCTTTGTTTTCATACTATTTATTCTATTTATCTATTTTACTTATGTTTCAATAAAATGTAAACTCTTACATAAGGAAACTGAATGATAATTCATCTTTTTTACAAGAATAACCCTTCTTATTTTGTATAAGAACACAATGTTGTAAGCGTTATCATTAATGGTTATACCCTCAGAAATACCGTTTTTAGAACCTTCAATTTACAGAAATAATAATAGTTGTTCCTCACACATCGCCATTGATTTGTTCTTACATATAAAGAAGAAGAATAAAATAGAAAGATGAAATTTATCAGACTACAAGAACACCTCATAAATAAAGAGAAAATAAAAAGGGGAGAGTGGTCATAATGACATATGTAAAAGGTTTAGAAGGAATTGTAGCGGCTGAAACAAAAGTTGGGCACGTTGATGGAGATAAAGGTCAGCTGATTTACCGTGGATACTGGGCGAAAGATTTAGCGATTAACTATACATTTGAAGAAGTAGCTTACTTGATTTGGAACGGACAGTTACCAAATCATGAACAGCTTAATGAATTTAAAGAAGAGATGAAAGCACATCGCGTATTACCAAAAAATATTGTAGCGCTAATGGATTGTTTACCGAGAGATACAGAAGTCATGAGTGCTCTTCGTACATGCATTTCAGCACTTGGCGATCCATCTTACAGTTGGCCGCCTACAAAAAATCAAGCGGTTGCATTAACGGCAATTGCGCCAACTATTATTGCTTATTGGTATCGTAAAATGAATGGTTTAGAAGTTGTTGAGCCGAATGAGAATCTAGATCACGTGGCTAACTATCTGTATATGATCACAGGAGAAGTACCGGATTCAAGCTTAGTTAAAGCATTGAGCGCATATTTTGTACTTACTATTGAGCATGGTATGAACGCATCAACGTTTTCTTCGCGCGTGGTAGCGTCAACTGAATCAGACATGGTCTCTGCGATTTGCGGAGCGATTGGTGCAATGAAAGGACCTTTACATGGAGGTGCTCCTTCTGGTGTTATTAGCATGTTCCAAGAAATTGGCTCTGCAGAAAACATTGAGCCTTGGGTGCGACAGAAGCTTGAGAACAAAGAGAAAATTATGGGATTTGGACATCGCGTGTACAGAACACATGATCCAAGAGCAGAAGCTTTAAAAGAGGTTTCAAAGCAAATATCAGATGATAACGAATGGTTTGATTTCATTGTAAAAATTGAAGATACAACCATTCGACTGTTAAATGAATATAAGCCAGGAAGAAAAATTTACACGAATGTAGAATATTTTGCTGCAGCTGTTATGAAAGCAGTGGAGCTTCCAGCAGATTTGTTCACACCCACTTTTACGGCAAGTCGACTGGTAGGATGGACTGCACACGTACTTGAGCAGTCAGAAGATAATCGTATTTATCGTCCGCAGTCATCTTATATCGGCTATACGCCAGTGGAACAAAAACAATAAACACTCGAATCAAAAAGAAGTGGATGTTGAAGGATTCGCTTCTTTTTTTGTGAATTAAATGATCACTAGGGTAATAGTTGATAGTAGCAACGAAGTAATGATAATTGCTAGTATTGGCCGAACAGATTTAGAGCATAGCGTTTTAATGTTAACGTTTAAACCTAAACCAACCATTGCCATTGTTAAAATGAACGTAGTTAAGACAGGGGTGCTACTCATTATTGTATTAGGAATGTGTATATATCTTCCCAAAATATAGCTGTTGAAAATGCTCATTAAAAGAAAACCCACTAAAAACCATGGGAATTTGATAGCTGTTGGTGTCCCTTGTTTTTCTTTCTTTTTCATAAGTAAAACAAACAAAAAGCTAATTGGAATTAACCATACGACTCTGCCCAGCTTGGCTATAATAGCAAGGGATAGAGATTCTTGGCCTGCAGGCATAGCAGCGAGGGTTACATGAGCAATTTCATGTAGACTCATGCCAGATCATATTCCGTAATCTTAAGAAGAAAGATGTAAAGCTGACTGAAGAAAAGGGTAGACAATGGAAAAAACACTTCCAATTAGCGCAATAATTCCGATGCTTATTGCGATGTCTTCTTCTTTTGATTTTATAATAGGAGAAATGGCTCCGATAGCGGCTGCTCCGCATATGCCTGTTCCTACATCAAGCAACAATAAAATGGCCAAGTCTGCTTTTAGCCATTTTCCAACCAGGACCATACACGTAATCGAAAAGATAATAACCAATGCATCTTTAAAAAAAATACCGATACCCACAGCAAATATTTGATCAATCTGAAGCTGAAGACCATACAAGATAATAGCTCCACGAAGTAGAGCTGTAGATGCAAATTTAATTCCTGGCTCAAGTTGAGTCGGGTACCCAATGTAATTTCGATAAATAATTGCAATTAAGAGTGCACAAGCAAGGGGGCCTATCATTTTAAAAATTGAGAGAGATGCAAGAAAATACCCTCCTAGCGCCACAGCAAAGGTAAAAGCAAGACCACCACTATATGCTAAACCACGTTCATTTTTAATACCATTATTCGTATTCATGTTTTTCAACTCCAATATGATTCGTACTTCTTTGAGCATAAAGGAGATTTAACTATTAGTGAAATACTGTTATTTTATTTTAATCATTAATATTTTTAATGATTTATCACACAGGCATTTCAAGTACAAATGGACTTTCTAATTATGGAACAGCCCTTTCAAAAGTTGCTCGCAAAGACATTACAATTGACTTCGGTCGACTATTGCTTGAAACAGTAAAGTTTGCGCTTGATGGTGTGAAAATCAGTATCAAAAAAGGCTGGCTTGAGCAGCCTCCGTTAGCTGTTAAACATGATTTTTTCTCGAAATAATTAGAGTATAATAATGTTCATCGGCGCTACAATGGTGTAAGATTATACCAGTGTAGTGCTTTTTTATGAACATAAATAAAGGAGCGTCGTTATGGAAAATGAAATGTTAAAGGTATTTGATGAAAACCATCAACCAATTGGACAAGCATCACGTGCAGAAGGATTCACATGCAAAGACGATATGAAATTGACCTTTAAAGGAGACATTACCTACAAAAAACTAGTTCCTCATGACCTTAGCTTTTATCAACAGGTGGCAGAACGTATTCAAAGGTATTTAAGTAGAAAATAAGGGAGGAGAAAAAATGGTTCATATTCAACAATTTTTACAACACATTCAAGCACATCTACAAACAGATCAAACATCATTATTAAAGCATATACATAAGCAATCTGTTCTAACAATTCCATTTGAAAATCTTGATATTCACTTAAATAAGCCTTTATCAATGAACCCAGAGCATGTGTTTGATAAAGTTGTACGAAACAAACGCGGCGGTCTATGCTTTGAAACAAACAGCTTATTGTACGCAATCTTAACACAGCTTGGATTTAAAGTAACGTTGATATCAGCGGCATTTTGGAATGAAACGCAAGAGAGCTGGAACAAAGACTGTACGCATCTAGCGCTATGCGTAGAGGTAGATGCGAAAAGTTACTTAGCCGATATAGGAATTGGAGGGGGCTTTTTTGAACCTTTACTAATTGAGGACCGGCATACATATAAGGACAATAATGGTGAATACCGAGTGTTAAACCGTCATGACGAATGGATTGTTCAAGAAAAAAATAGTGATTGGCAGGATCTTTTTAAATTTTCTCTTCAATCAAGAAAACTAGATGATTTTTATACTGCCTGCCGATATTATGAGCACGATCCAACTTCATTTTTTCGCCAAAAGAAGCTTTGTAGCGTAGCGACTGAAGATGGTAAAGTTTCATTATCATCTAATACATTAAAAATTACAAAAGGATTAGAGAAAGTGAAAACACCTATTATATCGGATGATCAGTTTAGGAAAGAGCTAAAAAAATATTTTCAAATTGTACTATAAAAAAGCACAAGGGTCAGTTACATACAAGTAAACCCTTGTGCTTTTAATTTATTTAATAATAGATAAATAATTATGATGATAAGAATGGAATCTTATGGTTTCTGATAAATTTTAAACCATAATAAAAGCTAAAAATCAGCACGAAAGAACCGGTGGTTAAGCACGTTTTCATGAGAGCTAGCCCTCCAATAGACGGACTTGCCGATAGTTTATAACCTAGCAAAAAAAGCAGAGTTGCTAGCATAAATAAACAAAAACTCATATATGAATAACGATTCTTAAAAGCAGCAACGAGAAGGAGAATAAGTAAGTACAAGCCGCTTATAAGCATCATTATAGGGAAAAATGGATAAAGTTTAGCTGCATAGATAAAATAGTCCACCTGTGAAATATCGTATCCAGAGGTAATAGGAGTAGTAGCAATCGAGGTATATTTTGCTGAATCTGTCCATTCAAACGAATCATCAGTCAAATTGGATCCCTCATACCATGTTGCTGCCGTTGATAAAAGAAATATGAAACAAGCTGCAAATAGCTGAGTCATATATTTAATTGACATAACGTGCTTCATCTCCTTCAAATAATGCCATACTCTAGGAAGATATTATATCAGCTTTTAGAAGAAGAATATTTTATTTTACAGAGTGTCATAAAACGTTCAAAATTCACATCAGAAAAAGTTCATGTTTCAACTTAATAAAAATAGGGGAACATTGACAAATAAACGTAATGTATAGGAGAGACAAACATGAAAGTAGCTGTTATCTTAAACTCAAACGCAGGTAATAAAAAATTAATTGAGTCGATTGAACTTATTTGTGATAGATTGAAAACAGCCTTTTCAGAGGTGAAGTTATACGAAACCGAGGCTCCAGGTCATGGAAGTGAAATTGTAAAAGAAATCGCTTCTGATGTGGATGTCATTATTGGAGCTGGGGGAGACGGAACCATCTATGAGCTTGTGAATGCCATTGCACCGCTTGAACAATGCCCCGTTTTCGCAATTCTTCCAGGAGGAACATGTAATGATTTCTCTCGTGCAATTGGCATGAATCAAAATCCATTGAAAGCAGTAGAGCAAATTATTGCACAAAAGAAAATTGCAGTTGATGTTGGCAAGCATAATCAACAATACTTTTTAAACTTCTGGGGAATCGGCCTTGTAGCAGACGTTTCTGAGAACATTTTAGAAGATGGGAAAGAAAAGTTTGGTAAGCTCTCATATTATATGAGTGTGGGGAGAACGATTAGCCAAGTAGAACCTTTTGAGGTAGAAGTTGATAGCGATGAAACGACTTATGAGGGTGAAGCAGTAATGGTTTTGATTGGCAACGGTCCTTTCCTTGGTGGAAACCGAGCTGTTTTAGGAAATTGTTCGTTTCAAGATGGGCTTTTAGATGTATATGTGGTCAAACAAATGGCTTTTGAGCCTCTCATCAAATGGCTTCAAACAGCGCCTGGAGAAGAGCAAATGGACCCAACAAGTCAGCTGTTACATTTTAAGACAAAACGAGTAACAATTGACGCTACTCCACAGAAGACTGTAGATTGTGATGGTGAAAAAGAAACAACTACGCCCGCAACAATTTCGGTTCTTCCCCATCATTTAGATATGTACGTTGGTAATATGTAAAGCGCCTGGATATGGCGCTTTTTTTATTATGGTATCCATTTCTTTGAAGTGAAAGTAATAATCATAAAGCTGCTCATCATGATGACAATCATTGAGTAGCAAAAAGCTGTAAAACCCACGATATGTAAGCCGATAAGCATAATTAAGCTGTCCAATAGAAAAATAACAAGACCAATATTAATCGGCCACTTTGCTGAAATAATTAAAGCGATAAGATCAAGACCATCTGAGCTAACTTCATATCGAAGCATTAAACCGATTCCCATACCAGTTAGCACGCCTCCAATTATGGAACTAAACAGTAAAGGTATTTCCATACTCCCACCAATAACGTTTAGCTTTTCTGTCATAAAAAAAGAAAAGAGTAACCCAATGCTGCCATAGAAAAAATGTTTGCGATGGTAAAAAAATGCGTAAATAAAAACAGGTATATTAACTAATAAAATGGATATGCCGATTGGCAAGCCAATCATGTAATAAATAACTAAGCCCAAGCCGATAAGTCCACCATCCAATAAATGATGGGGTGCAATAAACCCATTAAGTCCTAAGCCGATTAATAAACTACCACAAAAAATGACGATTGCTCGAGTAAAAATAGTCCTCACCCTATATAAAAAGTTATTCATTAATTGTCAAAAAGCTAGTACATTGATAATATATGGGAAGTTTGTCCAGCGTATGCCTTTCTTTCGAGAGATTATTAATCTAATAGGTTGTTCTGTGAAATATCCAATTTATGCTATAATAAATAGTTGAATTTTCATACAGTTTAACTAGAGGAGTGAGCATATGGTTGTTATTAGATGTGCAGTTGAAAAGGATGTTGAACGACTAGCAACACTGATGAAAGAATACATTGTTGATTTTTACCATCAGCCGGAACCGCCACGAAAAGAGATAGTTTCTCATCTTGAGTTATTATTAGCCGATTCATCAAAAGGAGTTCAATACGTAGCTGAAGAACAAAATCGCTTGCTTGGTTTTGCAACCATTTATGTAACCTTCAGTACATTAAAGCTAAAGAGAACAGCTATTTTAAACGATCTATACGTATTGCCAATGAATCGCGGAAATAAAGTAGGAGAAAAATTATTTCAAGCATGTGAAACATACGTAAAAGAAAATGATTTAGTGGGGTTATCCTGGGAAACAGCTGTTGATAATGAAGTTGCTCAGAATTTTTATGAGAAAATGGGCGGAGAAAAATCAAGATGGCTACACTATGAAAAGTAATCGTTTATTGCAATTTATAAACAAATTATGGTATAGTATGGAAATGCATAAAGTTGTACGTTAGTTGTTATGAAAGGAAAGGAGAAACTTACGAATTGAAGAGCAATCCAATTGTACATATGTGGAAACTGTTAACCGCGATTGGCGGGTTTCTCGTTGCTTTCTTTCTTTTTAAAGTTCGCAAAGGTAAATAACAGTTATGAGTGAAAAAGCACGATTTCGTTTAGGAAATCGTGCTTTTTTGATTTGAGGGAAACGGAATGCTAATTTTATCATGGATGGAATTCTTGTAAGAGTTGTAAGTAAAAGAATCTCCTGTGGATTGCTGTATCGACATGTACAGCAGATAGCTATCTTTTGTTTCCATATAATAACTGGCATCGTCCAGCTTAAGTGAATAAAAACAATAACTGAAGTTAAGCAGCGATTGTTTTTGAATACGGGTTTCAGAATGCTCTTTTACCCACTCATATAACTCAAAAACAGTGGCACAATCAGGGGATAACATAATCTTTGCTTTCTGTTGAATCTCATTAGCAGCGTTAGTAACTGAATCTTTAAGCTGTTTAACAAAAGAGGAGAGTTGTTCTTTCACATTTTTCTTCCTTTCACATTTAGCCTTTTCTATAAATTGTGTTGAAACAAGAGTTTATATACGTTAACTACTTATAAAAAGAGTGAAGTAGCCGCATTGTAACAAGTGGCATGTAAAAAATATAGCCAATCTAATTTAGTATTTGATAAAGTAAGGAATATAGAAAAAATAAGGAGTGTACAACAATTTGACAAGCATACAGATTCAACCTCTAGATGTTAAAGCTGCAGAAGCAGCAGCAAAGTATATAGACACGCTAACAAAGCCTCAAGGAAGTTTAGGAAGGTTAGAAGAGCTAGCAATTAATTTGGCTGGCATTACACAAGAGATTTTTCCAACCGTTACACCACCTGGAGTACTGGTATTTGCAGCAGATCATGGGGTTGTTGAAGAAGGGGTATCAGCTTTCCCAAAAAGCGTAACTGCTCAAATGGCGCTTAATTTCTTAGAAGGTGGCGCAGCTATTAACGTATTTAGTAAGCAAATTGGAGCTCAATTTCAACTTGTGGATATTGGAATTGCCACTACTGTTCAACACAGTGAACTTTCGTGCCGAAAAGTCAGAATGGGTACGCGCAATTTTTGCAATGAACATGCAATGACGAGAAATGAAGTTGAACAAGCGATTGAAATAGGTATAAATGAAGCAACAAGCCTAATTAACAAAGGAATAAAGTGCTTAATTGTTGGAGAAATGGGAATTGGCAATACTACTTCTAGCACAGCTCTACTAGCTGCTTTAACAAATCATAAAGTAGAAGAGCTAGTCGGCAGCGGTACAGGAATCACTTCTCAACAACTAAAGCATAAAATAGAAAGAATTGAGCAAGCATTAGCAGATAGACAATATGATGTAAAAGATCCGATTGACATTTTGTCAGCTTTTGGAGGACTTGAGATTGCAGGAATGGTTGGCGCAATGCTTGCAGCAGCTTCATACCGAATACCAATCATTGTGGACGGGTTTATTTGTACTACAGCGGCTGTGTTTGCTGTCCAAATGAATGAATTAGCTTCCGACTATATGTTTGCAAGCCATCAATCTGTTGAGCCAGGTCATCGATTCGCTCTGTCCATTTTAAAAAAAGAACCATTATTAAATTTACAGATGCGTCTTGGTGAAGGAAGTGGCGCAGCTATCGCGTTTCCACTTCTTCATTCAGCGTCTTTGATGATTAAAGAGATGGCTACATTTGCAGATGCAGGTGTTGCAAACAAAGAATAGTAAAAAGAGACTGAGACA
>NZ_BCVD01000029.1 GCF_001591565.1 Priestia flexa NBRC 15715
GAAGTGAAAATCATGACCCGTTGCGTGCGTTCTCCCTTACTTCCTGCACACACTTCTTCCAATCTAAGAATCATTAGACCTACTTTACCAGTGGGAATAAAGACCAAAACACCCAGGTTTAATCGTTCTTTATAAGCATAAAAACTTCTATTATCTAGAACTATTGATTCGTTTTTGCTAATTTTTTCAAATTTCTTTTGACTGTTACTGGAATTTTTTTTTAAAATAGTAAATGAAAATACATATTAAAGGAGATGTTTTTCCATGTCAGGAATCATTCGCGTAACGCCTGCTGAACTTCGTGAAATGGCAGCTCGCTACAATAACGAAAGTGGTCAAGTACAAGATCTAGTAGGTCGCCTTGACACTATGAGAAACCAATTACAAGATATGTGGGAAGGTTCTTCTAGCCAAGCATTCATCGCTCAATACGAAGAATTAAAACCATCATTCGTTGAAATGTCAAACCTGCTTAACAAAATCGCTAAGCAACTTGACGACTCTGCGAACGTTCTTGAAGACACAGACAACCAAATCGCTAGCCAAATCCGTGGCTAATAAAAAAATGCTCTATCTTTTGATAGGGCGTTTTTTTTGTTAATGTTTTTCCCTCTTTGCCCATACCCATGAAAATAGGAAACACATTGCAAAATTTCAGTTATTTATAATTATTATAAAAAAATATTGATTTTTATTTGATATATGGTATTATCAAACTATCAACTAAAACTTTACGAGGTGATCTTATGACTGAAAATAACAAAAAATTGACGACTAGCTGGGGTGCTCCTGTTGGTGATAACCAAAACTCGATGACAGCGGGATACCGTGGCCCTACGTTAATTCAAGACGTTCATCTATTAGAAAAACTAGCTCACTTTAATCGCGAACGCGTACCAGAGCGTGTTGTTCATGCCAAAGGTGCTGGTGCACACGGTTATTTCGAAGTAACAAACGACGTTTCAGCTTATACAAAAGCAGACTTCTTATCTGAAGTTGGAAAACGTACACCCATGTTCATTCGCTTCTCAACAGTAGCTGGCGAAAGTGGCTCAGCTGACACGGTTCGTGACCCACGCGGCTTTGCAGTAAAGTTTTATACCGAAGAAGGAAACTACGACTTAGTTGGTAACAACACGCCGGTATTTTTCATCCGTGACGCAATTAAGTTCCCTGATTTTATTCATACCCAAAAAAGAGACCCACAAACGCATTTAAAAAATCCTAATGCAGTTTGGGACTTCTGGTCTTTATCACCTGAGTCTCTTCATCAAGTAACAATCCTTATGTCCGACCGCGGAATCCCTGCAACATTCCGTCACATGCATGGGTTCGGTAGCCATACATTTAAATGGGTAAATAAAGAAGGAGAAGCTGTTTGGGTGAAATATCACTTCAAGACAGAGCAAGGTGTGAAAAACTTGCCAACAGATCTTGCGGCAAAATTGGCTGGTGAAAATCCAGATTATCATACAGAAGATTTATTTAATGCGATTGAAAAAGGCGACTTCCCTGCTTGGAAGCTATATGTACAAATCATGCCTGTTGAAGATGCGGATACATACCGCTTCGATCCGTTCGACGTAACAAAAGTATGGTCTCAAAAAGACTATCCATTAATTGAAGTTGGTCGCATGGTGTTGAATCGCAACCCAGAAAATTATTTTGCAGAAGTTGAACAAGCAGCGTTCTCACCTGGCGCATTCGTTCCTGGTATCGAGGCATCTCCAGATAAAATGCTTCAAGGGCGTCTATTTGCTTATGCAGATGCGCATCGTTACCGCGTAGGTGTAAACCATAATCACCTGCCAATCAACCGTCCGAAATCAGACGTTCACCACTATCAGCGTGATGGACAAATGCGCTTTGATGGCAACGGTGGTGGATCAGTTTACTACGAGCCAAACAGCTATGGTGGTCCAACTGAAACGCCTGAGCATAAGCAAACGGCTTTCCCTGTTAGCGGCGTAGCAGAAAATGCACCGTATGACCATAATGACCACTACACGCAAGCTGGTGACTTGTACCGTTTAATGTCAACAGAAGAGCGTGAACGCTTAGTAAACAACATCGTAGAAGCGATGAAGCCCGTTGAAAAAGACGAAATTAAGCTTCGTCAAATCGCTCACTTCTACAAAGCTGACCCAGAATACGGCTTGGGCGTGGCAAGGGGCTTAGGGCTTGAAGTCCCTAAACTAAAAGCGTAAGCGACTGGTAGTTCATGAAAGGCATTAGAGCTTTTAACTTAAAAAAGTAAATAGGAAAATTCAGATTATCTATTCTCAACTATTATTTTCATTTCTCAATTAATCTATTTCTCTACTGCCCACGTCAAATTGGCGTGGGCAGTCATTTTCAGCTTTAGAAAGGATGAAAAAACAATGGCCAAACAGTGCCCTGTATGTATGACTGAAATCAAACAATTAAAACATACGTTATTATGCAGCTGCGGTGTACGATTAAAAAAGAAAAAAAACAGCTTATTCAAACAGGAAAAAAGCTAGCGGTGCGCTAGCTTCTTTAAGGCCTTTACAATAGGAGAATGAAGAGGAGCATACTCTTAACTGTTGAAGTACTAATCATTTACTTGCTATTAGCAATCGCCTTTGTATCCCCAACAAGCGCAACCGATAATAACTAATAGAATGAAAAGGACGATGATTAAAGCGAAGCCGCTTCCGCCGCCGTAACCACCACAACCGTAACCGCAGTTTCCGTAACCGTACATATTGTCTCACCTCCTCTTGTTGATACTCTCATCATATGTACCGATACAAAAAATGCTCCTAAAAAATCCAAAGTAAACTTTTGCTTTTACACGAACATCTTTTAGGTTGATAGGCTTGTGCATATAAGAAAAAGCCCAAACCAGACGGCTTGGACTTCTCAATCTTGCATGTATTTATTGCTTTTTAGACAGCTCTGTTATGTAGTGGAAAAACGCTTCTGAATCAACGTCATACACGACATGAACCCGTCTTCCCCCTACTGTTTCATACGTTCTTCCTTGGCTTGGAACTTTCGTTTCTACCTCGCTGCAAACTGTTTTCATCTTCACAAGATCTGGCTTACCAACGGAAGCGGTTGTTAACACATCCCACAAATAGTACGTGGAATTGGTTTCAAAATGTTCAAGTGGTGGGCACGCAGCGTAGCACTGACCCACGAAATCCACTCCCGTATAGCGGCGAAGGGATGCCCAATAGTTGCGAACTGAAATCGTTAATGGTACTTGATTGGTACTTTCAAGAGCCACCATTTCAATCGTTAAGCCGCTTTTCCACACGCGAGCTACGGCTTCAGGATCCCAAAATGCATTCCACTCCGCCGTTCCGTCGTGCTCAGGCTCTTGAACGTTTCCTACTTCTTGGAATGTTCCGCCCATCCACACTAACTTTTCAATTTTCTCTTCAATATCAGGTGCTTCATCAAGCGCTCTGGAAAGGTCTGTCAGTGGGCCTGTAAATAGGAGCGTTGTTTTTTCTTGTTCTGCGCGCACTTTTTCAATTAAATGACGATGAGCAGGCTGATTGCTGACCGGCGCTTTCATTTGACCTGACTCATTTAAAATCGGAAGCGCGTCAACAAAAAACGTATGCATGCGCCATTCTTTTGGAAATGGATACATTCCTCTTGACGTCGAACGCGCGACTTCAACTCGCTGGTTGCTGAAGCGATCGATGATTTTTCTACTTGCGCTAATACCAGGCTCGAGATAGCCGTCCGCTGGGATAACCGATACACCCGTTAGCTCCACATCATCCATTTGGAGCAGTAAAAATAAAGATACTAAATCATCAATTCCTGCATCATGGTTAAAATATACTTTCTTTTTCATCGCTTTTTCATCCCCCTAGGTACACTAAAAACTGCGAAAAATATGCTAAAGAAGCATATTTTTCGCAGTAAGAAATTTGTGGTTTCTATGTATTGCCCTTAAACCATATCATTAAGGATATACGAAAAATAAAATTTTTTTGTGTGTAATTGTTCGTATTTAAAGTCTATTTTACCTTAAAAATTCACCTAAAACAACCTTTTATAATTTAGAATCAAACCTCCACACGATTTCGACCGTTTCGTTTTGCAGTGTATAGCGCTTGATCTGCCTTGCGCACAAATTCATCTAACGTACACGCTGCGTTTCCTAGTTGTATATCAAGAGCAGCAACACCAAAACTTGCCGTTACACGAATTTTCACTCCATCAGCTTCAACGGCTGTGTTCTGAATAGCTTCCCTAAGTTGAGCTGCTAGGCTATGAGCCTCATAAAGAGCAGTTGCTGGAAGGTAAACAATAAACTCTTCCCCTCCGTAGCGTCCAATGATATCGGCTGGTCGTACGTTTTTCTGAACAACTTCACTGATTTTTCTTAACACGGCGTCTCCCATTTCATGCCCGTACGTATCATTGACTGTTTTGAAGTAGTCAATGTCAAACATAATAATTCCGGCTACCCCGCCGCGTTTCATGAGCGATATGAACATTTCTTCTGCTTGTCGAACAAAGAACGTTCGATTATACACTCCTGTTAAACCATCGATGCTTGCAAGCTTGCGAAGATCTTCCTGCATATTGACTCGTTCTGTTACATCACTGAACGTAATCATTTGGCCTACGTATACTTGACTCGTGTTGTATACTTCAGAAAATCGAACGTGAAAATGCTGAATGACTCCAGCTTCGTGACGATAATCACATTCTTTCCTTTCTTGAATAATAGTTACTAGTGCTTTATTTTCTTTCACAATGGATAGGATATGTTCACCAACCATTCTGTGATGCAGCATGGGAATAACTTGACGAACGGCGTTATTAAAGTCTACCACTATGCCCTTTTGATTTAGCACAATGACGCCTTCTTGCATCGTTTCAAAGACCGTATCACGAGCGATGGGCACCACATTAAACGACCGGAACATGAAGATGGACAGCCCGTGAAACAAGCAGGTTAACCCAATGGAAACAGGGACTAAATCAATTCCATATGGGCTGAGCTTATTTAAGTAAAAGTAGCTAGCAATAATCGGCGTTAATAAACCAGATACCATTAATAGAATCTGCATTTGAAATTGAAAAACTGATTTCCGAAGCTCCATCAATAGCACAATGATACTCAGCATAATGCAGACAAACAAATAAAATGAATGGAGGTAATGAAACGGACCTGCTACTAAATCAACCACAGGAAACGGCGTCTCGCTTCGAAACCCTATTTTTTTATAGTACATATCGTGCCAATCATTTGTATTGTGGGTGAAAATTGTAATAATTGGAACAGTAAATAGAAGATAATAAAAAGCTGGATAAATCTTTTTCCCAACGTAGTTAAAGCACATTAATACGATGAATGCTGGGATAAATGGCAGAGGAAGATACTCTACGCTTAGCCAAAACTTAACTTCTTCAATCGATGTACTCATCATTTCAAACATGTATCCAAAAGCAAAAACAGATGACAGAAAGGTTAATATGACATAGTGCTTAACCCGAGGACTGTCTCGAATTTTAAACGCACCGTATAAACTTAAAGCTAAACTAAGGACACCCGAACTTCCAACAATCACTACATATTTGAGTAGTTCACTATGCATGAGCCACGACTCCATTTTCATTAAGGTTAGCGTACGCTACATTATTATATAGCAGCGCGTTTCTCTTAGACTATATATTTTCGTTCATCTAGCCTATTTATCCTCCATAAAACCCAATTACTTCACATTTAATAAGGATATATTCATATAAATCCGATAACTTTTTCAATTTTTTAAACATAAACAACACTTTTCGACATCTTTTTCATTTTGTTTAGCATATACTTTTAATACTACTAAAAATAATTTTCTTCAGAAAAAGGCAAATCTTTCGAAAGAAAGCGACGCAAAGCTACAGATCTAAGGTGCAACGGCACTATGATGGCTGAGCTCCCTGGGATGGGTCGAGGGGGATATTAAAGTAATGACAAATCAAATAACAGTAAAAGCAAAAGAAGATGTACAAGAATGGATTTCACTCATGCAGCACGCAAAAGATCTCGGTCTCACCATTGAAGAAATACAGCATTTTTTACTTCAGAACGAAACTACATAAACAGTCCTCAAGCTGAAATAAGGCACCGTAAACCTTCAGGTATAGACTACCTGAAGGTTTTTTCGTGCTTGCTTTTCTTGTATACTAGTAATAGGTAAAAACTAGAAAGGATTGTGAAGAAACATTGAATATAGCATCGTTTATCATAATCGCTGCCCTAGTCGTCTACATTTTTACACTACATTCAAAAATACGGGCGCTTAAAAAGCAGATTAAAACAACACCGCTTACGGAAAACCAACAAGAAGCGCTCGCAATAAAAGTCTCAGCCATGCTTGAAAAAGGGTATACAAATGTAGAAGTTATAAAAGCTGTTCGACAAGATACAGGGTGGGGCTTACTTCAAGCAAAACAGTACGTTGATACGTTCAAAAGATGACCAAAATCGAGTTCTTTGGTCATCTTTTTTGCGATTTGATAACGTTTTTCGTCAAATACAGACAGATAACCTTAATTAATGGTACAATGGCGATAAAACAGTGAATTTAACATCATTATGTCAACGGCGATAAAGATGATGATTATTTAAACAATCACTTACCTTTTTTGAACAATCGAATGAGAGAAAGTAGGCTGAACATATGATTGATTTTGATACAGGATCTCCACTAGTGAAAATTAAAGTAGTTGGTGTGGGAGGCGGTGGAAACAATACCGTTAACCGCATGATTGAACACGGCGTGCAAGGCGTTGAATTTATGGCTGTAAACACCGACGCTCAGGCTCTTAATCTATCAAAAGCAGAAAAACGCATGCAAATTGGTGCTGCCTTAACGCGTGGACTGGGTGCGGGTGCAAACCCCGAAGTCGGACGCGCTGCTGCTGAAGAGAGCAAAGAGGAAATTCAAGACGCCCTTCAAGGTGCGGACATGGTGTTTGTAACAGCAGGTATGGGCGGCGGAACAGGGACAGGTGCTGCACCTGTTGTTGCGGAGATGGCTCGTGAGCTCGGTGCGCTAACAATTGGTGTCGTAACAAAGCCGTTTCGTTTTGAAGGAACAAAACGTACTCGTCAAGCAACAGGTGGTGTTGACGAAATGATGAACGCAGTTGATACGCTAATTGTCATTCCAAATGACCGCTTATTAGAAATTGGTGATAAGCGCACGACAATGCTGGATGCTTTCCGCGAAGCTGATAACGTACTGCGTCAAGGGATTCAAGGGATTTCCGACTTGATTTCTATCCCAGGCTTCATTAACCTTGATTTTGCTGATGTAAAAACCATTATGTCAGACCAAGGCTACGCGCTGATGGGAATTGGGATTGCAAGCGGTCCTGAACGCGCTGCTGAAGCGGCGAAAAAAGCAATTTCTAGTCCACTGTTAGATCGTTCAATTGACGGTGCACAAGGAATTCTAATGAATATTACAAGCGGCTCTAACCTCAGTTTATTTGAAGTACAGGAAGCTGCAGATATCGTAACGTCTGCTTCTGACCAAGAATTGAACATGATTTTCGGTTCTGTTATTAATGAAGATCTTCAAGATAAAGTAATGGTAACCGTTATCGCAACTGGCTTTTCAGAAAGCTAACAAAAAAACACTTGGATGATCCAAGTGTTTTTTTATACAACAGGTTCCAAATATTTCGCCTTTAAATAGATAATAGCCTGCTCAATACACACGGGCTTGCTAAAAATATAGCCTTGAATAAACGGACAGTCATTCTCCTCTAAGAACGAAAGCTGCGCACGCGTTTCCACACCTTCAGCAATCACCTTCATATTCAGCCCCCGTGCTAAGTAAAGAAGGCTCTTTGTAATGGTTTGATGTTTTTCGTTTTCAACAACGGACTGAATAAACGTTTTATCGATTTTCAACACGTCAAAATCAAGCTTTTGCAAGTGAGACAGCGAACTAAACCCTGTTCCAAAATCATCTAAAGCGAACGTCACGCCCTGCTTTTTTAAAACGGTCATCATCTTTTTTACTTGCTCTTCATGATGAATGATGGAGTTTTCCGTAATCTCAAGTTCAATAAGCGATGGATCGATGTCATAGCGTTCTAAAAGCTCCATGACAAATTCAACAAAGTTAGGTTTTAATAAGCGTTTTGACGATAAATTAACCGACACAGGAACGACCGTTAATCCTAACAGCTTCCACTCTTGCAGCTGTTGACATACTCTCTCTAGTACCCAATCTCCAATTTTCACAATTAAATTAGACTCTTCTGCTAGAGGAATAAATTCTCCTGGTGATACAAATCCCCATTCAGGATGATCCCAGCGAATTAACGCTTCAAAGCTATCAAGCTCTCTCGTTTGCGTATTGATCTTCGGCTGATAATGAAGAAAAAACTCATTTTGTTCAATCGCATTTCGCAGCCCTTTTTCTAAATGAAAACTTTTGTACGTTCGGCTATCCATATGAGGTGAATAAAGCTGCCAGTCATTTTTTCCAAGCTCTTTTGCTCGATATAAAGCAAGACTTGCATTTTTCAACAGCGTTTTTGCGTCTTTTCCGTCATGCGGATAAATTGTAATCCCCATGCTGGTGGTTGTGTGAAGATGAAATTCATCAATTTCAACTTCTCTTTCTACTTGTTCAAAAAGCGATTTGGCAATTTGCGTACATTCTTCTAAACGGTCTAATGACTCAAAAAATATCGCAAATTCATCGCCGCCAACTCGTGATAAAGACCCTTTACCTTGTACCGTTTTCTCCAGACGATGCGCTAACTTTTGCAGCATGAGATCACCGATATCATGACCTAAAGTATCGTTTAAATATTTAAAACGGTCAAGGCCGAGATAAAAAACAGCAATGAACGAATGATTCTTTTTAACGCGTGCAATTGCATTAGTTAAATCTCGTTCAAACTTACGGCGGTTTGGCAAATTCGTTAGATAATCGTAATTTGCTAGATATTCAATTTCATCCGTATAGCGCTTTTGCTCCGTAACGTCTTCTACAATTCCGTCGAGACGAATGACGTTTCCTGAATCATCTAAAACTGGAATCACTTGATCTTTTAGCCATTTAGTAATTCCTTTCTTTGTCACGATGCGATAATAGTGACAAATTGGCTCACCGCCCATCAGCTTTACTTGTTCTGCCTCTACTTTTTCAAGGTCATCTGGATGAACACACTCTTTCCACAATGAGCGACTTTGAATAAATTTCATTGCCGCTTCCTCATAGATATTTGCCACTCCGTCGGAACAAAACGTCACTTTGTTTGTGCGAACATCCGCTGACCATATCCCAACATCTAAGCTGTTATAAACCATGGAAAACTGACGCTCAACTTGCTTAAGCTGCTTTTTTATTTGATGTATTTCAGTTACATCAAACACGACGCCAAGAAGCTGCACAACTTGATTTTTCTCATCTATAACAGGATCTGCTTGTTCAAATACGATGCGTGAATGACCGCTGGGCTGAACTAAACGATATTTAATACTGTAGCTATCTCCCTTTTCAATGGCACGCTTTATAGTTTGATTCACTCGCTGCCGATCACCAGGGTGCACAAACGTCAGCACTTCATCGTATGAAGGAATAAAATCTGATGTTTCTTCCATACCAAAAATGACGTACATCTGTCGGGACCAGTACGATTCATTTTCCAATACGTCATAATACCAACTTCCAATATTCGCTAACTTTTGCTCCATATTCAATTGGGTTTGAAGCGTCATTACATTCAGCTGTTCTTCCGACTTCTTTTTACAGATGGCATACACTGCCTGTAGCTGTCCCTCAATAAGAATAGGCACATAGCTCAGCATCACTCTAGTACTCTTTCCAAACTTTGTTTTTAGAATGGTAGTAAACCGAACGACTTCACCTTTCAGCGCTTCTGTAAAATACTTTTGATGATCTAACCCGTACTCTACAAGTTGAAAAAAAGAGAATTGATCTTGTACTTCAGTACATACAAAAGCCGAAGCCTGCTTGTTATAAAAAAGCAAATCACCTTTTTCATCGAGCAAAAAAATAGCGTGTGAACTGGCTTCTATGAGTGCTGTATTAAAAGTATGAACACCCATCGCATCTTGTGTAGTAGATGCGATGTGATTAAAAAATGAGTCATGCATCTGGTTCTCTTTTCTCCTCGCTCTATCAGTCTTATCTTTAATTGTAAAGGTTCAGTTTGATTTTGCAAGCCTATCCTTACAAAACTGTCATTATTTTCTTAAGGATAATATTTTCATTGAGCTCTGGAAAAGAATAACCGTTTAACGTGTTTTTTGTTTATAGATAAAAATTGACGTTAGCCACGATAAAAGATAGAGAAGTAAAGCAGGTAAAAAAACAAGCATATAAAGGTTTGAGACCTCTAAAGACATGATTGTGCGTGCCGTGTTAATTACCCGCTCCTGCAGGTTATGCACAAAGGTATTAGCAATGATCATATAGATAACGAACAGCCCAATAAAAGCTATTCCTAAATACTTACTGTGAAAAATATACGAAACCGGAAAGGCAATGGAAACAAAAGTTAAAACAACGCTGAGACTAAACACTAATTGCGCCCACTGCATCCCTTCGCTGTGAATAATCCAGTTTGAAGCAGCGATAACAAAAAGCGTAATGACTGCAAACAGGAGCGCACCGAGGTATTTAGCGGTTACAAGCTCTTTGCGTGTATATGGAAGTGAATTTAGTAAAAGGTGCACAGCCGATTTCTCATCTTCTGAAAAAGCATTCATGATGAGTGCGATGCTAAAGATAATACCTATCCAAGTAGTCGACGTATCAAGCAGCAAGTATATAAACAAAATCGGTAGTAGAATGAAAAATACATTTCTTTGCAATAAAAAGTCTTTACGAATAAGCTGTAGCATGTTCACGCTCCCCCTTTTTTGTATAGAACATAATGTCCTCAAGCGTCGGCTTTTCAATGAGCACCTCTGCACCAAAGATATCGTGTACTCGGTCCTTTTTATTGGTCAGCGCTTCAAACCCATGATTAGATGTTTGAATGGCTAGAAATTCTTTTTTCGTGTCACGATCTAGTAAATCAACTGTCCCTTTTACGAGGGCATATTCTTCAAAGATTTGATGGTGCTCTTTTGTAAACATATGCTGTCCGTTATGGATAAAGGTAATGTAGTCTGCGATTTTATCTAAGTCTGTGGTGATATGCGTCGAGAAGAAGATCGTTTTCTCATGATTGAGCATGAGCTCCTGTAGAATCTCTAATAGCTCTCTTCGAAAAATGGGATCTAAGCCAGATGTTGGCTCATCCATCACAATTAAATCCGCGTGATGAGACAATGCCATCGTTAACGAAGCCTTCATCAGCATCCCTTTTGAAAACGTTTTGATTTTTTTACGTAAAGGGAGTTCAAATCGTTCAACATACTGTGTAAACAACGTATCGTCCCAGTTTCTGTACATCGGCTTAATAATACGTTGAAGGTCTCGTAGCGTAATGTTTTCGTAGTACATATTTTCATCACATACAAATCCAATCCGTTGCTTGATCTCTTTCTCGTGCTGAGTGTAGTTTAAGCCAAATACAGAGACGCTCCCGCTATCAGGCTGTAAGAGATTCATAATTATTTTAATAACCGTTGATTTCCCTACTCCGTTTCCACCGATTAATCCCGTCACAAAACCTTTTTTTACTGACAGAGATACATCCTTTAGTTGAAATCCGCTAAACGACTTGGTCACATTGTTCAGTTCAATCACGCTACTCATTACCTTTCCTCCTCATACAAAATGATTAAAAGCTCCTGGAGCTCCTGCAAGCTAACTCCAATTTCTTTGCTGTTTTGAATGGCTGCTACTAATTGTTCTTCGATGACTCTTCGCTTTCGCTCACGAATCATCTCGTGATTTTGTTCTGAAATGAATGAACCTTTCCCTACAATTGAAAAGATAAACCCGTCTTTTTCAAGCTCTTCATAAGCTCGTTTGGTTGTAATGACGCTAATACCTAAATCCTTAGCAAGCTGACGCATCGAAGGTAACGAAGCTCCTGGTTTTAATTCATCCGCTAATACCTGCTTTTGAATTTGATGGTAAATCTGTTCATATATAGGCTCTTTTGATTGATTTGAAATCACAATATGCATATTCATACCTCTTTTAAATAATGTATATATACTTTATATACATTATATACATATTGTGTTCCTTATTTCAATATTTCCCATAGAAAAAAGCGGTAAGTTTTTCACTTACCGCTTTCTGCCTTCTTATTTATGAATCCAAACTGCTCCAGCTGAATTATCATTTGCTTCGCCAATCACATCGATTTTTAAACCGTATTTTGGAAGAATGCGGCCGGCATCTTTAATGCGATCATCGATATAAGAACGACGGTCGTTAAAGCTTGTCACCCCTTTTGCTTCTTTGGAAGAAATTGTTCCCCATGTTGAATGCGTATATGTCCATGGAAGCGTTGAATCAAATGAGAACGCAGCGTCTGCGATTTGATAACGAGTTGAGTTTGCCGTTGTGCTAATTCCGTTTCCGTTAAAGTATAGAACTTTTTTCGGATGTGAATCAACAACGCCTAAGAAACCTTCACCAGGGTGCTCTCCAACCCAGTTATCTAAGTAGCTATCGTCAGCGTACCATAACAGCATTCCCGTATTGTACTTCGCTCCGCGTGCAAATTGCAGCGCCTTGTCATTTCCAGCGTAGTTTCTCCACTCAACGTAGTAGTAGTTATCCTTGTACATTAAGCCGTCCGTTTGCTCAAATCCATCTAGCGTAAACGTTGGTTGACCTTCAGCATCATCTGTAAATACAACGTTACCATCCACTACAAGCGATGCGTTATCCAGCCCAAACCCTTCAAGTGCTAATCCGCCGTCCGTTACGTATTCAAACTGAAGCTTGATTTTCTTGCCTTTAAACTGACTTAAATCATAGCTTACATCTACCCATTTTCCATTTGTTGTTTCAGCAGAGTTATCAGCATTATTTGCTTTATCACCAATTGTATCTAAAAGAACTTTAGAGCCATCTGGGAGAATAGCATTTACATATAGGTAATCATATTCTGCTTCCACTTCATAGTTTGCTTTAAAGTTAAATGAAGCTTTTGTTGCACTTGTTAAATCTACCTCTTTTGTCGTCATTGCTGTGCGCAGGTCGTCACCTTTTTGACTGTAATAAAACTTCTTACCGAAGTCTGTTTTCATCCCTTGCACGGCTTTTTGAGGAAGGTTAATCTTCACAATGCCTGGGTTTTTAGATTTCGTTACGCTTTGGTCAATGATGCTTACAGCGCCCGTCTTTTTAATATCTTTTAAATCCATTTCTTTAATGTTTGCCCAGTTTCCTCCCATTACCTTTTGGAAGAACTCTTTGTTTTGTGGTGAAAAGCTTGTTGGCTCTGTTCCAGCAATTTCTCCAGCCCAGCTTCCGCCACTCATAATAGACCAAACACCAACCGGCTCACCTTGACCTGTATATTGCGTATCATACTCATCCGGAAGACCTAAGTCATGACCGTATTCATGAGCGAAAACCCCAACAGCTCCGTCTTCCGGCTGAATTGTGTAATCATATGCGGACACATCAGAACCAGGTACTTTATAAGGCTGTCCTAATGTCCAGCGGTGTGACCAAATTGCATCATCGCCTAACTTACCTCCACCTGCTTCTTGACCTGTACCAGCGTGGATAATCATTAAGTGATCCACTAATCCGTCCGGCTCGTTTAAGTTGCCGTCACCATCTAAATCATATTGATCAAATTGATCAAATTCTTTTAAATCAATACCGCTTTTAACAGCTTCTTGAAGTGCTTCTTTTACAAGGTCACGAGGGCCTTTGGGTCCGCGATTGTCATTTCCACCGTTTGGATTATCAGCACCGTAATCTGCCGCGTTACCTTTAACGGTTAACCATTCAGAAACCGTACCATCCATTGTATAGCTTCCACCTGATTGCTCTTCGTAATATTGTTTAAATGTTTTAACTTTTTTACCGTTAAACAGCTTGAATTCTTTATCTCCAAACATTAACTTTTCATAATGCTTCCGATTAAAATCATCAGCATACATATAACCAGGCTCTTGAACCACGTTATTATGTTTAAAGTCTGCATATTCAACTAACAGTACAAGCACTTTATCTGTACGAACATTTCCATTGTATTTTGCTTCTTTAGCTGGCTTAACTTTCACGCCATTTCCGCTTCCTTTTGTTACAGCGTTCATGTTAACGTTCTTTGCTTCCTTTACTTTCTTTTCATTTTTAGCACGGGCTTGTTTTGCTTTTACATCAATTTTATTTGGCTTTTGCCCTTTCACACTTTCTTTATGGCTGTCTTTCTTCTCTATGTATGCATTAACAGCCTTCTTTACCTCTTGAGATGTTGCCTTTTTTGAAATGACCCCTTGCTGCTGCAAAGCTTTCCCTAATCGTTCTTCTGGAACAATATTCATATCCAGCGGTGGACTTTCAAGCTGATCAGCTGTTTTCGCTGATGCACTCGTCGCATTAAACAGAGGAAGTCCTCCACCGATTGCAACGGTTGTTGCTAGCAACGAGGTTCCTAGTACTTTTTTCCATGTAACCAAAGATAATACCCCCTTCTAAATTATCACACTATTAGCAAAATTTATTTTAATCTGAAGTTTCTTGTCGGTCAATAGTTTTTGCTTTTGTAATAAAGCATTACATACCGCTAAAATCCTACATACTCCTCTATTTAGATCGTCTTACAACTCGACATTATAGGCTAAAAAGAGGATAAAAAATGTAAAAAAACTGTAAATATATAACTATAGGAATAATATGTAATCTTATATACCTATCGGCTGTTTTGTTATGGGTATATATTATTATTTTCAAAATTTTCGTATTTCGTAGTGTTCTATAAAGAAGAAGCTAAGACACAGCTAAATGATTCCTTTTCAAAGACGAAGCATGACTTTTCTACAATAACAAGTTCGTTCCATTACGCTGCAGACACTAAGTCTCTAAAATTGATTTTAAATCAACAAAAAATCCGAACTATAAAAGAGTCGTTAGCTATTAATAGTTCGGATAGATCATTAACTGAAATACTTATGTCCCAACCTCTTTTTGGTTTATTGGTATCGAGTTGGTTGACTCGGTACGGTTTCCGGCTGAGGAGCTGGATATTTTTTAAGTTCAGGATTTGCCTTAGTTGCAACTTCTTCACCAGCTTGCTTTACTTTATCACCAATGTCTTGCAGGTCTTCTTGTACACCTTGCGCAGACTCTACTAGTTGAGAAGACTCTTCTTTAATTGACTGTACGGGACCATTTAGTTCATTGTTCACTTTCTCATATAAACTTTTAAGATCTGACGTTACTTCTTTAATAACACCTGAAGCTACTTTAATACGATGTTGCCAATCATCTTTTACTTCAGATGGGTTCTCTCGTAGGCGCGTGACAAAACCTGTTGTCGAATTCTTAGCACACTGTGCACTGTTTATGACCTTTGTTCGCGTGCGTTTATCAACAAGCGCTACCACCCCTCCAACCGCTGCTCCTACCGCAATGCCTGTTAAAAGCTTATTTCCCTTTTGAGAAGGATCTTGTCCTTGGACCGCTTGTGTTTCATGAGTCGTTGCCTGCTTCATCTTATCCACTCTCCCTTTGTGATTAAAATAGTTGTTAGTGTAGATATTCCCCTTTTCTTTCCTCCTAAACTGTGAAAAAACGCCCAACTTTTGTTAGGCGCTTTTCACTACTCTTTCTCTGGCCAAATTTTTGCTCCTGGCTCAAGTAACCATTCGTGATCTCTTTCCATAATGCGCGCATTCCACGGATTATCATCAAGGTGACGAATCATCCAGCAAAAGTACATAGCATACCCTGGAGCCGTCGCTTGAGGATGATCTAGCTCTCCCGGGATGGTGATAAAGCTGTTGTGCACAACGCGATGAGCATCTTCTCCAACCATTGCACAGCCAAATCCTTGAGGCTTATTAAAGCGATAGTAATATACTTCAGGCTGGTCGTGATGATGCGGAGGATAGCTGGACCATCTGCCTGGATAGGAAATCACTTCACCAATGACCATGTTCGAATAAGGGGCGTTCTCGTAATCAAAAATAGTTCGGATCACGCGCTGAGCTGTTCCGTCCCATACACCTTCTCCTGCTACTTCACTTTGGCAATCCGAAGGCATATAAAGTTTAGAAGGAAAATTGCGATCATTGTCTGTTTTTTGAACAAGGACTTCGCTTTTTCCAAGCGATGTAATCTTTACTTCATTATTGCTAGCAACGTGAAGACACCATGGATCTTCTTCAAACACGCTTTCACGCTCTATCTCCTGGACGTTGCCATCCCACTCGATGCGAACTTTTCCTTCTAATAAAAGTACTGCCGTTTCTTTTTCGGAATCTCGCAATACTTGCTCCGCACCCTCTCTTAAACTATAAATCCCAATATCAAGCATCATATCTTCGTGCTTGCTTGCCATATTCGTTAATTCATTGTACCCTTCTTTTAATTGTCCAAGCTTTTCAAACATTTCTTTCAGCTCCTTACGTTACCTACTTTATAGTCCACTTTTTTCTCTAATAAATTGACGTGCTTTTAGCGCGTATTCAAACGGATTAGCAACAGCAGGGTCCTGTTCGGCTTCGACTACAAACCATCCGGTATAATCAGAATCAGCAAGCTGTTCAAAGATTGGTTCAAAGTTGATGCTACCGTCTCCTGGCACGGTAAATACTCCTTGCCGAACCGCTTGTAAAAAGCTCCATTTCTTCGCTTTCACAGCTTCGACTACGTCCCGTCGCACATCTTTCAAATGCACATGCTTAATGCGCGGTAAATACTTCTTTAAAATATACAAAGGATCTTCACCTGAAAACACTAGATGTCCCGTATCAAACAAAAGGTGAACCAACTCTGGATCGGTCATCTCCATCAGTCGATCAATCTCAGACGTCGTTTGAACACCTGTTCCCATATGATGGTGATACACAATATGCATATCCTTTTCTTTGGCAAGCATCCCTAAGTGATTTAGGCCTAGAGCAAGTCGCTGCCACTCATCTTCTGTAAACTGCGGCTTTTCATCAAAAAGCGGAGTATCCATAAGCCCTTGAATGCTGCGTCCTTGCTCTGACACAACAATCACGCTTGCACCCATCGCGTGTAAAAAGTCGCGGTGATTAATAAAAGCACTCACCGTTTCCTCCAGTGGCTTTGTCGTTAAATATGTGCTAAACCAAGCGCTTGCAATCTCTAATCTGCGATGAGACAGCGCTTTTTTTAAAACCTTCACATCACGTGGATACTTATTGCCAACTTCGCTTCCTTTAAAACCAGCAAGCGCCATCTCGCTAATGCACTGTTCAAACGTATTTTCTCCACCAAGCTCCGGCATATCATCGTTCGTCCATGCAATTGGCGCGATGCCAAGCTTAATTACACCTTCTTTAAACATAGCCCCTTCTCCCCTTCAAGCTCTTATTCAATCGTATTAATACAATCTTGCTTTTGTTAGATGCGCTTTTTTCTCTTCAAACGCTTCTTGCGTTTTTCCATTTTCAGATACTTCAGCAACCCCAACATGCCACCATGAGTCGTATCCACTTGTCATGGTCTTCGGCAGCACCTTAATATCAATGAGCGTAGACACATCTTGTTTCTTCGCATCTTCAAGCGCAAATCTAAGCTCTTCTAAAGTCTGTGCTTCGTACGTTTTCACTCCGTATCCAGCTGCGCTTTGTGCAAAGTTAATTCGGAGAATCTCACCATCTAACTTGTTAGACTGTTCGTTTCTGTAGCGAAACTCCGTACCAAAGCTACCCATTCCGTTGCCCATCTGCAAGTTATTAATACAGCCAAACCCTGAATTGTCAAACAATAAAACGTTAATTTTCTTTTTCTCCTGCAAGCTTGTCACTAGCTCTGAATGAAGCATTTGATAGCTTCCGTCTCCAACCATCGCGTATACTTCTTTATCTGGCTCAGCTAACTTAGCGCCAAATGCTCCGGCGATTTCATAACCCATGCATGAATAGCCGTACTCCATGTGATACGTATTGGGCGTGCGAGACGTCCACATCCGCTGAAGATCACCCGGCAAGCTTCCTGCTGCGCCTACGATAATCGCATCTTCATCAAGTAGATGGTTCACTTGACCAATGACGCTTGTTTGCGTTAATGATGTTCCGAGCGCTTCTTTATACTCAGAAAGTACATCATCAAGCTGTCCGCTTACTTCTGGTACAAATGCTCCCTCTTCGTAACGCACGTGATGCAAGCGTTCAAGCTCTGCTTGCCACTTCCGTTTAGCCTCAGCAATCTCCGTTCCGTAACCTGATTGATATCCGCTCTGTGTCAATTCAGCTGTTAGCGTTCGAAGCGCTTCTTTTGCATCAGCCACCACCTTTACGGCATCCAATTTATTGGCATGAAATTCAGAAATATTTAAGGTTAAAAACTCAACGGCTGGGTGCTGAAACAATTCTTTTGACCCCGTCGTAAAATCGGTGAACCTCGTCCCAATTCCAATGACTAGGTCTGCTTCACGAGCAATTGAGTTCGCAGCGAGATTACCGGTTACACCTACTCCGCCTAGGTTATAAAAGAAATCGCTTTCAACAGCACTTTTACCAGCTTGTGTTTCACCAAAAGGAATATGGAATGCTTCTGAAAAAGCTTTTAATTCAGCTGCTGCTTCCGAATAGCGAACACCGCCGCCGCAAATAATAATGGGCTTTTTCTTGCTTTGAATAAGCCGAACGGCATCTCTCACACTCTCTCGCGTAGGCAAACGTCTTTCCATTCGATGCACGCGCTTTTTAAAGAAGTAGCTAGGAAAATCAAAGGCTTCTCCTTGTACATCTTGCGGCAGCGAAATTGTCACCGCTCCCGTATCAGCAGGATTGGTCAATACGCGCATAGCATTGATCATTGCCGTCATGAGCTGTTCCGGTCGATTAACGCGGTCCCAATACTTACTCACCGCTCGAAAGGCATCGTTTGTTGAAATGGATAAGTCATGAGTTTGTTCAATTTGTTGAAGAACAGGATCAGGCTGACGAGTAGCAAACACATCACCTGGAAGCAATAAAATAGGAATGTTATTAGCTGAAGCAGTAGCGGCTGTTGTTACCATATTGGCAGAACCAGGTCCTACTGAAGAAGTGCACGCCATGATTTGTTTTCTGTGCTTTTGTTTTGCAAATGCCATCGCAGCATTTGCCATACCTTGTTCGTTTCTTCCTTGATAGACCTCCAATTCTCCTGCATCTTGTTCAAGAGCTTGCCCAAGCCCCACCACGTTACCATGGCCGAAGATTGTAAAGATTCCTTTGATAAACTTTGTTTCGTTTCCATCAACTTCTACGTACTGGTGATTTAAAAACTTTACAAGCGCTTGTGCCGTTGTCATTCTTTCCGTTGTCATTTCTTTTTCCCCTTTCATAAAAAAGGGAAGTCTTCAGAACAAGCTGCTCCTACTACTTCCCTCTCCTTTTTTGTTTACAACTTACCAGCGAGCCGTTACCATTTTCTTTCTTGTATAGAACTCTACACCGTCTGTTCCATTCGCATGCAAATCACCATAGAATGAGTCCTTCCATCCTGAAAATGGGAAGAATGCCATTGGAGCTGGAACACCTACGTTTACCCCTAACATACCCGATTCAATTTTTTCACGAAACTCACGCACGCTTGAACCGCTGTCTGTATAGATGCACGCACCGTTTGCAAAGCGTGAGGCATTCGCAATATCAATGGCTTCGCCAAGGTCATTAACTCGAATAATAGATAGCACCGGAGCAAAGATTTCATCTTGCCAAATTTTCATTTCTTGCGTAACGTTATCAAAAATGGTGGGGCCAACGAAATATCCGTTCCCTTGAACCTCAGCATCACTACGGCCATCACGAACAAGCTTAGCACCTTGCTCAACGCCTGATTCAATATAGCCAAGCGTGCGTTCTTTATGCCCTTCACGAATAACTGGACCTAAGAAAACATTTTCTTCAAGACCATTTCCAATCACAATACGATTTGCTTCTTCTACCAATCGAGTGATAAGTTCATCCGCTACGTCTTCTTGCACCGTAACAACAGATGCAGCCATACAGCGCTCACCAGCAGAGCCAAATGCAGCCCCTACAATTTGCTTTGTCGCTACGTCTAAATCAGCATCGTTTAACACGATTGAGTGATTTTTTGCACCGGCTAAAGCCTGAACTCTTTTTAGATTTTCCGTTCCTTTTTTATACACGTATTCCGCTACTGGCTGTGAACCAACAAACGAAATTGCTTTCACGTGCTTATGTTCCAATAGTCCATTTACGACATCATGAGCACCGTTTACGATATTTAGCACGCCTTTTGGCAAACCAGCTTCTTCAAATAACTCTACTAAGCGCGCTGCTAACAGCGGTGTACGCTCAGATGGCTTCAACACAAACGTATTTCCACAAGCGATGGCTAATGGGAACATCCAGCATGGCACCATCATCGGGAAGTTAAACGGCGTAATTCCACCAATGACGCCGATTGGATAGCGGTACATCCCCGATTCAATTCCCGTTGCGATATCAGGCAGCTGTTTGCCCATCATAAGCGTCGGTGCACCTGCAGCGAACTCAACGCACTCAATTCCACGCTGAACTTCACCGTATGCTTCGTTATAAGACTTACCGTTTTCAAGCGTTACAAGCTTTGCTAGCTCATCCCAATGATCAACAAGAAGTTGCTGGTACTTAAACAAAATGCGCGCACGCTTTGGAACAGCTACTTGTGACCAAGTTTGAAACGCTTCATTTGCGGTTTCTACTGCGTGATCTACATCTTCTTTTGTCGATAATGGAACATTAGCAATCACTTCGCCTGTTGCAGGATTGTAAACAGGCTCCGTTTTCGAAGTAGAAGCTTCTACCCATTGTCCACCAATATAATTTTTAACGTCTTTGACGGCTGTTTGTGTCATCGTGAAATCTCCCCTTTGTTATTAATAAGTTTCCTGTAAAATTTCTTCTGCTGAGCTCATAAACTCTTTAATTTCGGCAACGGTTGGCATCGCATCAGAACAGCTATGACGTGAGATAACAATCGAGGCTGATGCACTTCCAAACCTCATGGCTTCTTTTACACTCATCCCGGTCATCACGCCGTAAATAAAAGCTGATGCATATGAATCGCCAGCACCAAAAGTTTTCAGTACCTTTGTTTTAAAAATGCCGCCGCGATAGGAGTTGCCATCTTTCGTATAGGCGATTGATCCTTCACCACCGTGCTTGATAATCACGATTTTGGCATTATAAGAAAACCATCTATTTGCCGTTACCTCATCACTAGAAGCTTCTAAGTTTAATAGCTTTTCCATCATGTCAAATTCTTCACGCGTACCGATAATCACATCGCATTTCTCTGCGGCCAAATTATAGTAAGTTGACGTTTCTTCTTCTGAAGCCCACGTATACGGACGATAATCGATATCAAAAAACACTACTACTTCATGTTTTCGTGCATATTCTAACGCTAAAAAAACAGCTTCACGAGATGGACTTTGTGCGAGTGCTGTACCAGAAATTAAAAGTGCTTTTGATTGCTTGATATAGCCTTCTGATACGTTGTGGACATCAAGCTTTAAATCTGCAACATTGTCACGATACATCAATATGCTACAATCCGTCGGGCTTTTAATTTCTGTAAAAGCTAATCCTGTTACCGCACCTGTGCGATCAATTGCAACATGATCCGTATCGATATTGGTTTCTGTGAGATAAGATGTAATAAAACGCCCCATTTGATCATCCGAAACTTTACCGATGAATCCTGTGTTCAAACCAAGGCGAGATACACCAATTGCAATGTTCGCTGGAGAGCCTCCAACGTATTTCGTAAACGTCTTTGTTTCTTCCATCGGACGCTGCGTTTCATTGGCATTTAAATCGATACACAATCGTCCTAGGGCAATAAAATCAAGGGGACGGTCTTGCTTAAATTGTAGTTTGTTCATTATCTATCCTCCTGCTTTTTATCAATCAAGTTAAGCGCTTACTCTTTTTGCATGATAAAACGTAATTCATCCATTAGTTACGTATGATTCTTCTAGACGTACAGGTCTTCCTGATAACAGTGATTCTTTTGCTGCTTTCGCAATTCGTTCTGCTTGAAACCCATCATTTCCGCTGCAAGTTACAGGTTGGTCTGTTAAGCACGCTGTCGCGAATTCTTTTACTTCTTCAACATAAGCTTGCGTATAGCGCTCTAAGAAGAAGTATAATGGTTTTTCTTTTACCACATGTTCACTTGTTGATACCTGAACCGTTGTTGGAATGCAGTTATCAGCTGTCGCTACACCTTTATTTCCAAAAACTTCGAGGCGTTGATCATAGCCGTATACCGCTTGTCGGCTGTTATCAATGACACCAAGCGCTCCGTTTTCAAACTTTAGCGTTACAATCGCCGTGTCAATGTCTCCTGCTTCTCCGATTGCCGGATCCACTAGTACCGTTCCCTGAGCTGAAACCTCAACGACTTCGCTATCCATTATGTAGCGAGCCATATCAAAATCATGAATCATCATATCCATAAATAAGCCGCCAGATGCTCTCACATAATCGATGCTTGGAGGCTGTGGATCACGAGACGTTATCTTTAAGACGTGAGGCTGACCAATTTCGTTCGTTTGTACAAGTTCTCGTACCTTTTTAAAGTTTGGATCAAAGCGGCGATTAAACCCTACTTGAAGCTTCACTCCAGCTGCTTCTACCGCTTTTAACGCATCATGTGTTTCTTCAACAGAGAAGCTGACCGGCTTTTCACAAAAAATATGTTTTTTAGCTTGAGCAGCTTCTTTAATAATAGCTGCGTGCGTATTGGTTGGTGAACAAATAAACACTGCATCAATTTCACCATCATTTAAGAGGTCGCTATAGTTTGTTGTTAACACATCAATTTCGTTTGTTGTAGCCCAGTCATGCAGATGATCTACCACCACGTCTGAAACCGCTTTGATTTTAATTTGTGGAATTAACTTTAGATTGTCAACATGAAGCTTTCCAATTCTTCCTGCTCCTATTACCCCAACCGTTAAAACATTACTCATTGTTTTAAATCCTCCCATCCATACTGTTGATTCTAGTACGCATTACTTAATTTGCAATTAAGTTAAGCGCTTTCTTAATTTCTATTATACACACATTCTATAAAACCTCAATATTTTTTTAATTTTTACATAATTTATTTTAAAGAAAAATTGAATTCTCTTTATCTAACCTTATTATATAGACATTTATTCTTCCTTCACCAACAATAAACAGGGTTTTAAAGAGTCTAAAAACTCCATAAATTTAATTGACTTTTCAGAAATGTAACCGTATACTTCTGTTATGAATGAAGTTAAGCGCTTTCCTTTTAAAAACTTTGAAAGTGGTGGATGGGACAAATGAATATGCTTGGAACGAAGAACTCATGGATCGACAAGATTGGCATTCCTTCTAATCTATTTTGGGGGTACATAGGTATCGTTGTATTTATGATTGGGGATGGCCTTGAGCACGGTTGGCTATCACCTTACCTAGTAGAACGTGGTTTATCAATGGAACAAGCTGGTTTTTTATTCTCGCTTTACGGTATTACCGTTGCCATTAGCGCATGGTTTTCTGGTGTTCTTGTTCAAATGTGGGGGCCGAGAAAGACAATGGTTATTGGCGTTGTTTCATTTATTATCGGTTCTATTGTTTTTATTGGCATAGCTATTCCAAGCTTGAATTATCCTTTAATTCTCTTATCTTATGGACTTCGCGGATTAGGCTATCCACTTTTTGCTTATTCATTTTTAGTTTGGGTTTCTTACAATACCCCTCAGCAATCATTAGCTAGAGCTGTTGGCTGGTTTTGGTTTGTCTTTGAGCTTGGTCTTAGCGTTATCGGCGCTTTATACTCCAGCGTAATGGTAAGCCGAATTGGGGAAATTGCGACGCTATGGACTGCTTTAGTGTTCGTAGCAATTGGTGCTATTTTATCTATCGTCATTAACAAGGATCGATTTAACGGCAAAATTGTAAGCGATAACAAATCTAAAGAGTTGCTAAAAGGTTTAACTATCATGGCTGAGAAGCCGAAAGTAGCCATCGGTGGCGTAGTAAAAATTATTAATTCCGCTGCAAAATTTGGCTTCGTAGTCTTTTTACCAACTTATATGGTTGGCTTTAACTTTACCATTACAGAATGGCTCCAAATATGGGGCACCTTATTTTTTGTGAACATTGTGTTTAACCTCATCTTTGGTGTTGTTGGCGATAAATTCGGCTGGGTTAACACCGTGACGTGGTTCGGCGGTGTTGGATGCGGACTAGCTACGTTGGCGCTTTACTATACGCCCCAGATTTTTGGCCATAATTACTGGGCACTGATGCTAGTTGCTTGCTTCTACGGAGCTGCTTTAGCTGGGTACGTGCCGTTAACTGCTCTTGTCCCATCTCTTGCTCCTGATAATAAAGGAGCTGCAATGTCCGTTTTAAATCTTGGATCTGGTCTTGCAGCATTTGTTGGTCCAGCTATTGTCGCACTATTTATCGGTCCTGTCGGTGTCGGTGGCTTAATGTGGATCTTTGCTATCCTTTATTTTGTAGGCGCTTTCTTAACGAGATTTTTAGCGTTACCTGAGCAAACCACGAGTTATCAATCCACAGACCAACAGCAAAAACTGTCTGTTTAACTGAATAAAATGTGCAGAGAACGCCTCACACGATGTGAGGCGTCTTATTGTTACTTTGTACTAGAGTAAGCTTTAACGTGAACCAGCTCACCCGTTTCAAATGATTCTTTACAAGCATATCCTAATAGTGAAGCCTGCACGCCATCTTTAGCAGTGATAGCTGGCTTGCTACCAGTTTGAATACAATGAATAAATTCTTCAACCTCTGACAAATATGCCTGTGCGAATCGTTCATTAAAATTAGATACGCACTCTTTCAGAGCACCCGCGTCGTTGAAAATGGTTACTGCATTCTTTTCAGGAACAGTACCAATTCGCAGACTTCCTTTTGTACCGATAATTTCTGTTTCAATATGATATCCGTGACGGCTATTTCTCCCTGCTGCAAAAAGACCCATCGTACCATTTGAAAACTTTACAAGAGCAGCTCCTGTTTCTGCATCATTTAACTCCGTGAATGCTGGGACTGAATAGGCTCCACCGATTGCCCACACTTGCTCCGCTTCAGCTCCAAGATACCATCTGGCAAGGTCAAAATCATGCACAGCCATATCTAAGAATATGCCCCCGCTATAGTTTTTTTGAGCAAACTTTAAAAATGATTCCAAACCTTCCGTAGGATCAAATCCGTAGCAACGAACCATCACAGGTTCACCTATTGCGCCTTGTTCAATTTGCTTTTTGGCATATGCATATGAATCATCATACCTTCTCATGAACCCAAGCATAAATACTTTGTCTTGGTGGCGATTAATAATTGTCTCAATCTTTTCCACCTCTTCTAGGTAAAGGCCTAATGGCTTTTCACTAAATACGTGATATCCCGCTTCTAATGCTTGCTGAATTTGATCACAGTGGAAGTTAGAAGGTGAAGCAATAAAAATGGCATCAAGCTCACTGTTCTGTAGCATTTCTTCATAGGATGTATACGTATATGGAATGTTCCACTTATCACTTAGTTCGGCTAACTGTTCCGTATTTAAACCACAAATTGCTTTTAATTCACAGTTTGGAATGCGAAAAGCTAAATTCTCAGCATGCTGAATTCCAAGCCTGCCTAACCCTACAATTCCTACCTTTACTTTGTTCACAGAACCTCTCCCCTTTTACTCCAGTATGTTTTTAACAGACCCCCGCTCGACAAGCTCAGGAGTTAGCATAACCCTTTGTTTAATCGACTCACTTCCGTTAATTGTCTTTAAGAGCTGCGCAAACGTATATTCAGCCATTTGCGTAATCGGTTGCTCAATGGTTGTTAATCCCGGATCAGCCATTTCAGCATAGATCGTATTGTCAAATCCAATAACTGATAAATCACCAGGAATAGCTAACCCCTGTTTTCGAGCCTCATTCATAACTGCTACGGCAATTAAGTCCGTACAGGCAAAGACAGCAGTAGGTTTTTTAGGACCTGATAAGAGTTCACGCGCCGCTCTTTTGGCATCTTCAATAACTGAACGACAGCTAATTACATCACCGTCTTTTAAAAAAACCTGCTCTTCGTTTAATGCCTGTGTAAACCCATTTAGACGTGCTTTACTACTGCTACGATCTTGTTCCATAATAATAGCTATTTGACGGTGCCCTTTACTTGTTAAGTGGTCCCCCGCTAAATAGCCACCTCTTACATCATCTGTGGTAACCACATGAGTAGAGACTGATGGATGATCCACAGAAAACAGAACAAGCGGTAGTTCTCTGCTTACAATTTTATTTACTAGCTTAAAATTATTTAGCTCAGTGGCAACTACAATGCCATCTACCTGCTTTTTCAACAAGAGCTCTACATATTCATTTTCACGTTCTGGCTGATTATCAGTACTGCAAAGAAACAGTGTATACCCTGCAGATCGCGCGCTATTTTCAAAAGCACGCGCTACCTCTGCAAAAAATGGGTTTGAAATATCGGGTACCAGCACGCCGATTGTATACGTTTTCTTTCCAGTTAAAGCTGCCGCTACGCTACTTGGCTGATAATCGAGCTCTTCCATCACCTTGTGAACTTTTTTTCGCGTTTTTTCACCGATACGACCTGTTTCGTTAATAACTTTTGATACAGTGGCGATAGAAACTCCAGCTTTTTTTGCTACATCATAAATTGTTGTTTTCATTCTAGCTCTTCTCCTCTTAATCTTCTCTTTTAATTATCTTATCACGAATGAGTTGTTCATATCCTTTACAAGGCGCTTTCTACATGGATTCTTAACACGCCTGATTAAGAGTTTCTATCGCACATCAAGAGCTTAATACTGCTATTATTTTGAAATACTTTGTAAGAACTCTAGCTTTTCCTGAGCGTTTTCTTTTGTGATAATATCGATCCCACTATCAATACGTTTTTCAATTTTTTCACCCTTAATTGTTTTCAGCGCATTTTCTACACCTTGATATCCCATATCATATGGACTTTGTGCAATCGTACCGGCCATTTTACCAGCAATGATTGATTCAACAGCTTCAACGGTTCCATCTGTACCAATTACAGGAATATCCCCTTTACCTTCAAGAGCACGTAAAGCCCCGAGTGCCATATCATCATTTGCAGAAAATACACCTTTTACATCTTTGTTTTTTTGCATAATGTTTTCCATAACAGACATCGCTTTTGTTTTATCACTATCAGCTGGCTGTTCAGCAACAATCTTCATGCCTGCCTTTTCAAGTTCTTCTTTCGCTCCTTTAATACGAGCATCCATTGCTGAGTTCCCAAGTGCTCCCGCAATTAAAGCAACGCTATCTCCTTTTTCTAGCATAGATGCAAGAAGTTTTCCTCCTTCTTGACCAGCCGTATAGTTATCTGTTCCAATAAACGCTGTTTTTTCATCAAAATCAGCATCTGTATCAATTAATAGTACCGGTAAATCACCTTGAGTTGCTTGCTTTAAGACAGGTACAACCGTTGAAGGCTGAGATGGTGACACTACAATTGCTCCCGGCATCTGATTGATGGAATCTTCAATCATATTTACCTGTTCAATAACTTGAGATTCAGATGCTGGCCCAACAATATTTACATCCACGCCTAGATCTTTTCCCGCTTCTTTCGCTCCCGCTTCAACGTACTTCCAATATGGACTACTCAGCGTTTTTAAAACGACCGTTACGCTTTCTTCTCCTCCTCCAGACGCTTTATCACTGCTGCACCCTGCTGCAACTAGTAACCCGGCTGCCATTGTTAACATCCCTAACTTTTTTAACCCTTTTTTCATCAGCATTTCCCCCTTTAGAATAGATAACCAAAAATGTAAACGCTTAATTTTTTTATGAACCCTTTTTGCTTTTTCTCTGTCTAAGTACGTCCACATATACGGCTGCGATAATGACGACTCCAATAACTGCCATTTGAAAATCAGCTGAAACATTGAGTAAGTTCAGGCCATTTCTTAACACAGCAATGATCATGGCTCCAATTAGCGTTCCCCATACGGTACCTACGCCTCCAAAGAAGCTTGCACCTCCGATAATAACGGCTGCAATTGCATCTAACTCGTAAGATAAACCAGCGAGCGGGAACGCAGAATTGACGCGTCCAACCATAACAAGTCCAGCCAGCGCTGCCATAAAGCCGCTGATTGTATAAACAATAATGAGAACGCGATCTACATTAATCCCTGATAAGTGGGCTGCTTCTTTATTGCCCCCAATTGCATAAATGTATCGGCCTGTTTGTGTTCTTGTTAAAAAGATGTGAAAAATAATGTACATCACAATGACAAGTAAAAAGCTGATTGGAATTGGGCCAATAAATTCTCCACCTAAAAATTGAATCATAAAAGGAAAGCCTGCAATAGGTGCTGCAGCGGTAATGATTAACGCAATACCACGAGCAATGTTCATGGTGCCAAGCGTTGAGATAAATGGATGAGGCAAGCGAAGTTTTGTAAGTAAAATTCCGTTTAACCATCCAAAGAATATACCAACTAATAAGCAAACAAGAATACCTAGAATTGGATTGAATCCCATCGTAACAGAGACAATACCCATGACCATAATTGAAACAGCTAATATTGACCCAACAGATAAATCAATACCTGCTGTTAAAATAGGTAAAAGCATTCCCAGTGCTAATAAAGCATTGATAGAAGACTGACGAGCGATATTCATAATATTATTTACAGTAAGGAATTTGTCAGATAGCAGTGTAAGAATACCGCTTAATATAATAAGACCGATTAAGGCACCAAACTTACCTAAAAAATGCTTAAATGACTTCTTTTCGCTGGGCGCTGGCTTTTTTTGAATAATAACTTCACTCATTACGTTCAGCCTCCTGTCGCTGCTTTCATAATTATTTCTTGATTTGCTTCTTGAATTTCTAAATCAGCCGTAAATTTACCTTCATTCATTACGAGTACGCGATCACACATACCAAGAATTTCTGGTAAATCAGATGAAATCATAAGAACAATCGCACCATTCTCTACAAGCTGATTCATTAAACGATATACCTCGACTTTGGCACCTACATCAATTCCTCGAGTCGGCTCATCAAAAATGAACACCTTTGCTTGTGTACAAAGCCATTTGGCAATAACTACTTTTTGCTGATTACCACCGCTTAGCTTACGAGCATGAAGCTCAATATTATCAGGACGTACCCGCAGTTCTTTAATATAGTTGTCTGCTGTTTTCTTAATGGTGTTTAAATTGATAAGATTATTTTTTTGTTTAAACATTTTTGTATTAGCTAAGGAGATGTTAAAATCTAGAGGTTGATCCAACAGGAGGCCCTCATTCTTTCGATCTTCAGTAATGAATGCAATACCTGCATTGATGGCGTCTTTAGGTGATTTAATATGAACTTCTTTCTTATCGATATATACGCTTCCGCTTTCTTTTTGGTCAGCTCCAAAAATCGCTCTAGCTAACTCTGTTCTTCCTGCTCCAACCAATCCGGAAATACCGACAATCTCGCCGTATCTCAGGGTAAAGTTCAGCTTTTCTTTAAAGCCTTTGACATGGAAATCTTTGATGCGAAACCCTTCATCTCCAAGTACAAACGACTGCTTTGGATATTTTTCATCTAACGTTCTTCCAACCATAAGCTCAATCCACTTGTCCGTTGTTGTTGTGCGAACTGGTAGCGTATCGATTTGAAAGCCATCTCGTAAAATGGTTATTCGATCACCCATCCGCTTAATCTCATCCAACCGATGAGAGATAAAAACAATTGCAATACCTTTTTTCGTAAGGCCTTCTACTGTTGAATATAGCTGTTCAACTTCTGTAGAACTTAGGCTGGCAGTTGGCTCATCCATAATGATTAACTTCGCATCTAAGGTAAGCGCTTTAGCAATTTCCACTAATTGTTGCTGACCAATCCCTAATTCACTGAGCTGCTTATCAGCAAGATCTGGGCTTTGTCCTAACATGGTCAAGTAGCGCTTTGCTTCTTCTCTCATTTGTTTATGGTTTAAAAAAGAAGCCTTTCCACGTTGCTTTAATTCCCTTCCAAGGAAGATGTTTTCATAGACTTTCAGCTGTGGAATAACGTTGAGTTCTTGATAAATTGTTGCGATGCCAAGCTTCATAGAATCCACAGGATTATTAATCTGCACATGCTTTCCTTCCCAGTAAATCTCACCTTCATCCTTTTCATAAGCCCCTGTTAAAATTTTAATGAGAGTTGATTTTCCAGCTCCATTTTCTCCTAACAGAACATGTACTTCTCCAGCTTTAACATTTAAATCAATGCCCTTTAAAACATGGTTGTTGGAAAAACTCTTTTTAATCCCTTTCATTATAAGCAACGCTTGATTGTCACCTATCATGTAAAGACCCCTTTCATCTCCTAAGTAAAGAAAGCGCTTTCCTAATTGATTTGAATTATAAATAGTTTTGTAGAGATTGGCAACAACTTTTTTCAGAAAATTTTATCTTTTTATAATTATAGGCATGCTCTCTCCTAATCAAATCTATATTCTAAGATATTAATTATTTTTTCACATACTATCCAAGGAGTTATGTATTAAAACATTCCTCTTGCTTATCTATCGAAAACAAAAAGGCTATTCATTGTATAAAATAATAGTTTGTGAAAGAAAAGATATAAAAAAGCCACATGAAATTTTTTCATGTGGCTTTTCCAGATTGACGAGAACCTTACAGGTTTCTCGTCAATCTGCTCTTTTTTATATTGAGGTATTCTCTTAATTACATCGACAATTGTTTTTGCAATGGTCATAACCGTAAATAGTCTCGTGTCATTCTCCACTTCCATTTCTTTTTGGCTGCTTCCTGCTTTTACTGTCCAAGCTGTTGTTGCAGATTCTTTCTTTTCCTCTTCTGTTCGCTTGAAAAAACTGCCCATCTCCCTCGCCTCACTTTTGTCAGTCCTCTTTCTATTTATTATAGCAAGATTTTGTTACCTCAACAGCTACCGAGCGACTTTTCCCTGTTATTCATAAGGCGTCACAATCAGCAATCCAATAACTAGTAAGAAGAGAAGAAGCAAAATAAGTGCTAAAGAATCAATGATGATGGGCAAACGAGCGGTCTTTTTAGCAAGGAAATGCGAGATACCATAAAATAAAATGGCAAAACATTTACCTGCATATCCAAACACCGTTTGTGAACAGCTGTACACTGATTTTTCATAACGACTGATATACTCGCTCTTAAATAACACAAACTGAATGCCAAGCGCAGCGTTAATCATAATCACAACCAAGATACCTGCTAATAAAAATGGAAGATTAGTGGATAGATAAACGACCATCGTACACCCTAACAGAAATAGTAAACCTATTATGTACCCACACCACTTAATACAGTTCACGTTCCTCAACGAATACCTCCAAAGCTCAGCGATTGCCTAAGCTGATGAGTCTTTAAAAATGTATCGATTGCCGCAGGACGATCTAGTAAATAGCCTTGTACTACCTTAATATCTAGCGCAAGTGCAATAGCCAAATCCTTTTCACACTCAATTCCTTCTAAAATGAGCGTGGTGTTTCCTTCATTATATTGTGATAAGCATTTCACCATTTCTTGCTTTTCTTTTGAATCAGCTAAACCCCTTGAAAAATAGCGATCTAGCTTAATAATGTCTGGCCGATGCTCCACAACGTGCTGAAGACTCCCCATCCCTGTTCCTACATCGTCTATAGCGATTTGAAACCCACATTGACGCAAATAGTTCAGCCCTTCTTTAAACAGTGGAGATGACCAGACACTGTGCTCAAATGGACTTTCATTCAGTTCGAATACCACGCGCTTGAAGATGCTTGGATACATAACTAATAAGTGCTGAATAAAAAAGTGAAACTGTTTATCTATTAAAGTGGATGGAAAAATATTCACAAACAGCTTTTCACCTTGTAAAATTTCAAATGGAAAACAATCAATGGCTCCTTCAATCGCCATCATGTCAAGCTGAGTCAGCTTTTTTTCTTCGTGCGCCTGTAAAAATACATCCATAATGGGTGCATGAGAATAATGTAATCTTAACAGTGCTTCAAACCCTATTTTACTCCATCTATTCACACTATAAATTGGTTGATAAACAAACGTAAATTGTTCTTTGTCAAATTGTTTTGAAAAATAATCTTCCATATTGCCCCCTCAGTTCTCTGCATAATTATTGCGTTTCGTACATTTTCTATCCTATATGTTAGTTAACTGTTTAATTAGCTATTATCTTATAAATCGGCAAAGCACTTGATTATTTTAACACAAAAAACACCCATTTTTTGGTAATGAGCGTTTTTTTATCATTTTTATATTTTACTCTTTCAAGGAGACTCTTTCTTTACTTCCCATCCATGCTTGCACCCATTTCACTAATTGCTGATCTTGATTTCTTCCTGCAATAACGGATAAACCAACAGGGAGTTGATTAACATAACCAGCTGGAATCGTAAGCTGTGGTAACCCGGCTAAACCAGCTAAGCACGTCATCTGCAGCGTATACAACCTTCGATTTTGAAGTTCTGGACCAACCGCATTCTTCAGAGGGGCTACTCCAGGAGCTGTTGGTAGCACTAAGATTGTTTGACCATCTAAAAGATGAGTAAGCTCTTTAGTAATCGTGTCACGAATTTGTTTAGCATCTGACATATCTTCTTCTTTTAATGTGCTCGCCCATTCAAAACGTTCGGCTACATCAGGACCAAATGTCGGGTTATATCGTTTAATCCATTCTCCGTGAGCACGCCAAATTTCAATTCCCTGCAGCGTGCGAAATGCTTCCATACATTCACTTAGCTTGTAAGAAAGCTGTAAATTCTTGTAGCTAACAGCGTGATCTTCTAATAGAACTTCTACTTTCTTACCGGCTTCCTCATCCGCTAGTTCAAACAAATTGTTTACTCCAACGACGTTCTCAAAAGAAGGTGCTGTAGCTTGAGACGCAAACAACACGGATGCAACATCAAGCATCGTGTTTATATCTTTTGCCATAAACCCTACCGTATCAAAACTGGGTGCTAACGGTATTAATCCTTTAACCGATAAGCTACCGTGCGTCGGTCTAAATCCATAAACCCCGCAATAGCTAGCTGGAATTCGTATCGATCCCCCTGTGTCCGTTCCAATTGCAAAATCGACGAGCCCAGCAGCTACCGCCACCGCTGAGCCGCTTGATGAACCTCCTGGAATTCGGTTGTGATTAATTGGATGAAGTGGCGTTCCATAATGAAAGTTTTCACCATTTAATCCATACATTAGCTCATCTGTATGCGTTACGCCCGTCAGCTTAGCACCTGAAGCTAACAAACTTTTAACAGCTTCAGCATGATCACTCGCTTGTTCATGGGTATGTAGCCAGTAAGGGTTTCCCGCACTAGCCGTATGTCCTTTTACATCAAATACATCTTTTAAAGCAAATGTTTTTCCACTTAACACTCCGTGATTCGTTGGCTCTGCGATTATTTCTTTATTAAGAAATGCATTCCATTTATCGTTCATCCTCACCGCTCCCTTTTCACTTATGTCTCTTTTAAGCGTAATAACTAGAAGGATGATTGGTCAACGAATGTGTAATAACTTCTGACAAATGTTAAAACACTGTAAGGATAACGATTAAAAATTGCTCTTTCTGTTTTAAACAAGGTAAAGTAATAGTAGCTTTTGATTTTATACGCAAAGGAATAGAATACTATGTCACAACACACCATTTTGTATGCGTTTATCGTTCTTGCCATTATTTTAACAAGAGGCATTCCGTTAGCAGGCCGGCAAATGCACGGCCTTAACCAAGGTCTCACACACATAGGGCGCTATTTTTCTAATTTAAATACGCTTTTGCACGAGGATGGTCATGCCCTTATGGGGCTGATTTTCGGAAAAGGTGTAAAGCGAATCGAGCTATACACAAACACAGAAGGAGTAGCCATTACGTCGACCTATGCTGGTGCTCGCGGCTGGCTTCCTCGCGTTATTATTGCACTAGCCGGTTATCCTTTTAGTTCGGCCATGACGTATTTATTCTTTTATCTGCTTATACAACATCGCTACGACTTACTGTTTTATGGATTAGGGGGCATTTTATTATTCAATCTTCTTTTCTTAGTAAGAAATCGCTACGGAGTACTTTGGCTTGCGTCCATCCTTGTTATTTTAGGAGGGATTTACTACCTAAATTCCCCCGCTCTCGTTATGTATAGTATGATGTTTGTTGGAGCCATTTTGTTGGTTGAGTCTGTTTTATCAGCAGCTGTTATTTTTGTATTAAGCGTCAAGCAACCTTATCATGCCGGTGATGCAACCAGCTTAAAAGAGCTTACGATGATTTCAAGTCGCATTTGGGGACTTTTGTTTTTCGCTCAAGCTTTATACATCGCTTATTTAAGTATTACACTACTACACTAGAAAGGCTGGGGCATAAGTAATTCAGCTCATGATAAACCTGAACAATTGAGAGTTCCTCACTTTTAATGGTTCAGGTTTTTTGCTGATTGCGAAAATGATTTCATAAACAGAGTAGAATGGAACGTAG
>NZ_BCVD01000030.1 GCF_001591565.1 Priestia flexa NBRC 15715
CATTGTGAGAAAAAAGGTGTGTCTTGGTGAGATTTCATGAATTTTTGCAGGTGACTCTTAGCATATTGAAATGCATCCTTTTCAGTTTTTCGCTCTTCATATGGCAACTTTTTATCAAATTCAAACTGCTTTTTAAAAAAAGGAATATCTTCTTGCATCACATGACGCAATTCATGAAAGATTATTTCAATCAAAGGTAAGTACTCCTCAAAATTAAATATAAAAATGATGCCAACTTCCCTCCAATAAACGGCGGATGCATATTGAAGGAATTCTGCCTCTTCTTCTCCAAGTTCAGAAACAATCTTATTGGCTTCACAAGAGTCACAAAACACAACTGGGGTTGTGAACTTTCGGTTAAGACATGAGAATACTTCTTTTTGCAGGCTGTGCAAGTCAAATGAAAATTCTTCATCTAGCACAAACCAGTTTTGACACTCTTGGTAGACAGGACGCTTATGAATAGTCGAGTAAATGAGTAATGGATTCATGGTATGTTCACACTCCTTACTAGCAGTCATATTCATTTTCGACCTTTTTATTTACCTCTATACTTCTGATTAAGAAACTTATGAAGAGGTTATTAATATATATGTCAACGAGCTATTCATTTAGAAGAAAAGGAATAAAAACTCTAAATAAGTCCAGGAGAAAAATCCCTTTTCTAGAGGAATATAGAGTGTAACCCCTATCATTTTAAAAGGAAGATTTTATATTTATGGAACTGCTCTCAGAAATGTTGCTTGATGCTAGTGAAGTTTGGTATTATCAGTATATTGTAGTGGGACGAATATTCGGAGGTGAACGAACATGTCAAGAATTTCTGTTGAACAAGTAAAACATGTTGCACATTTAGCTAGATTAGCTGTAACAGATGAAGAAGCAGCTCTATTTACGAAGCAATTAGATGCAATCATTACATACGCTGAGCAGTTAGATGAATTGGATACTACAAACGTAAAACCAACTTCACACGTACTAGACGTGAAAAACGTAATGCGTGAGGACAAGCCAGCAAAAGGATTACCTGTTGAAGATGTAATGAAAAACGCGCCAGACCATAAAGATGGATACGTCCGCGTACCAACTATTTTAGAATAAGAAAGGAGGCTTTACGATGTCATTATTTGATCGTAAACTTTCAGAATTACATAAGCTTCTTCATAGCAAAGAAGTAAGTGTACAAGACCTAGTAGAAGAATCGTATAAGCGTATTAACGCAGTAGATGATAAAGTGGGTGCTTTCCTAGCACTAAACGAGGATAACGCTCGTGCTTACGCAAAACAACTAGACGAAGCGCTACAAACGAAAGATGAGTTTGGTTTGTTATTTGGTATGCCTATCGGTGTGAAAGATAACATCGTAACAAAAGACTTACGCACAACGTGCTCCAGTAAAATTCTAGCAAACTTTGATCCAATCTATGACGCAACAGTTGTTCAAAAGCTACAATCAGCTGAAGCAGTAACGATTGGTAAATTAAATATGGATGAGTTCGCAATGGGTTCTTCAACTGAAAACTCTGGCCTACAATTAACTCGTAACCCGTGGAATTTAGATTATGTACCGGGTGGATCTAGCGGTGGTTCAGCAGCAGCTGTTGCAGCTGGCGAAGTACCATTCTCACTAGGTTCTGATACGGGTGGTTCAATCCGTCAACCAGCGGCTTATTGTGGTGTTGTTGGATTAAAACCTACATACGGACGCGTGTCTCGTTACGGTCTTGTTGCATTTGCATCTTCTTTAGATCAAATCGGACCAATCACAAACTCAGTTGAAGATAATGCGTATTTACTTCAAGCGATTTCAGGCGTTGACCCAATGGATTCAACTTCTGCAAATGTAGATGTTCCAGACTATGTATCTGCTTTAACTGGCGATATTAAAGGCCTTAAAATTGCTGTACCAAAAGAATATCTAGGTGAAGGTGTTGGAGAAGAAGCTCGTCAATCTGTACTGGATGCATTAAAAGTATTAGAAAGCCTTGGCGCAACTTGGGAAGAGGTTTCATTACCACACTCTAAGTATGCCTTAGCAACATACTACTTACTGTCTTCTTCAGAAGCTTCTGCAAACTTATCTCGCTTTGACGGTGTACGTTATGGATACCGCACAGATAATGCTGAAAACTTACTTGAAATGTACAAGCAAACGCGTAGCGAAGGCTTTGGTAACGAAGTGAAGCGCCGTATCATGCTTGGTACATTTGCGTTAAGCTCAGGTTATTATGATGCTTATTATAAAAAAGCACAGCAAGTACGTACGCTTATTAAGGAAGATTTCGAATCTGTATTTGAAAACTATGACGTTATCATTGGTCCTACAACGCCAACACCAGCGTTCAAAATTGGTGAAAAGACAGATGATCCGTTAACAATGTATGCAAATGATATTTTAACAATTCCAGTAAACCTTGCAGGCGTACCAGGTATCTCTGTACCTTGTGGCCTTGCGAACGGATTACCATTAGGATTGCAAATTATCGGTAAGCATTTTGATGAAAGCACAATTTATCGCGTCGCTCATGCATTCGAACAAGCAACTGAGCATCACAAAGCGAAACCAGCACTGTAAGGGGTGAGAAGAAGATGAACTTTGAAACGATTATCGGTCTTGAAGTACACGTTGAACTTAAGACAAAATCTAAAATTTTCTCAGCAAGTCCAAACGCGTTCGGAGCAGCGCCAAATGCGAACACAAGCGTTATCGACTTGGGATATCCTGGCGTACTGCCAGTTCTAAATAAAGAAGCGGTTAACTTCGCGATGAAAGCAGCTCTTGCATTAAACTGTGAAATCGCAACAGATACAAAGTTTGACCGTAAAAACTATTTCTATCCGGATAACCCAAAAGCTTATCAAATTTCTCAATTTGATAAACCAATTGGTGAAAACGGTTGGATTGAAGTTGAAGTAAACGGTGAAACAAAGCGTATTCGTATTAACCGACTTCACTTAGAAGAAGATGCGGGTAAATTAACGCATACAGGTGATGGTTACTCTCTAGTAGACTTTAACCGTCAAGGTACGCCTTTAATTGAAATCGTATCAGAAGCAGATATGCGTTCTCCGGAAGAAGCTTACGCATACTTAGAAAAATTAAAATCTATCATCCAATACACAGGCGTATCTGATTGTAAGATGGAGGAAGGTTCACTTCGCTGTGATGCCAATATTTCTCTACGTCCAGTTGGACAAGAGAAGTTCGGTACAAAAACAGAGTTAAAGAACTTAAACTCTTTCAACTTCGTACGTCGAGGTCTTGAGCATGAAGAAAAGCGCCAAGAGAAAGTATTATTAGCTGGTGGAATCATTGAGCAAGAAACACGCCGCTTTGATGAATCAACAGGCGAAACACTCTTAATGCGTGTAAAAGAAGGATCGGATGATTACCGTTACTTCCCAGAGCCAGACCTTGTAGCACTTCATATTGATGATGAGTGGAAAGAGCGCATCCGTGCGTCAATTCCAGAGCTTCCAGATGCTCGTAAGAAACGTTATGTTGAAGAACTTGGGTTACCTGCTTATGATGCAATGGTATTAACGCTAACAAAAGAAATGTCTGATTTCTTTGAAGCAACGATTGAAGCTGGCGGAGACGCGAAGTTATCTTCTAACTGGTTAATGGGTGAAGTATCAGCATACTTAAACTCAAACCAAAAAGAGTTAGCTGATGTAGCATTAACTCCAGAAGGTTTAGCGGGCATGATTAAGTTAATTCAGGAAGGCACAATTTCATCTAAGATTGCGAAAAAAGTCTTCAAAGAGTTAATTGAAAATGGTGGAAGCGCAGAAAAAATCGTAAAAGAAAAAGGCCTTGTGCAAATTTCTGACGATGCAACGCTACGCAAGTTTGTAACGGATGCGTTAGATGCAAATCCTCAATCAATTGAAGATTTCAAAAATGGTAAAGACCGTGCAATTGGATTCTTAGTAGGGCAAATTATGAAAGCGTCAAAAGGTCAAGCCAACCCTCCAATGGTTAACAAAATTTTATTAGAAGAAATTAAAAAGCGCTAATTAGCGACCGTTAATTTCTTTACATCATGTGATGACTGCCCCCTCGTAAAATTGTAGCTGCTATTTTAAGAGGGGGTCTTATTTTGGAATAGAGATTATGCAGATGTATATAATGTAGATATTGAATTGGTTTGGATTTTGATAAATTATCATTATTAGGATGATGAAAATGAAAAGAGCGAGAATCATTTATAACCCGACATCGGGGCGTGAAATTTTTAAAAAGAATTTACCAGAGGTACTTCAAAAGCTAGAGCAAGCTGGTTATGAGACGTCTTGTCATGCAACTACCTGTGCTGGTGATGCGACAGAAGCTGCTAAGGTAGCAGTGGAGCGCAAATTTGATATCGTCATTGCTGCTGGCGGTGATGGAACGATTAATGAAGTTATTAACGGCATTGCTGGACAAGACTATCGACCTCAGCTAGGGATTATTCCAGTAGGAACAACCAATGACTTTGCTCGTGCAATTAACGTTCCTCGTATGATCGAAGGAGCGGTTGATGTTATCATTAACGGTGTCCCAAAAGCGATTGATCTAGGTGCAGTTACCAACGAAGGACAGACGCATCACTTTGTAAATATTGCAGGCGGTGGCCGCTTAACAGAGCTTACGTATGAAGTTCCGAGTAAGTTAAAAACAATGCTGGGTCAGCTTGCTTACTACTTAAAAGGAATGGAAATGCTGCCTTCAATTAAGCCAACCACGGTTGAAATTGAGTATGATGGCAAGTTTTTTAGCGGAGATATTATGATGTTTCTAGTATCTTTAACAAATTCGGTTGGAGGCTTTGAGAAGCTAGCGCCAGATTCCTCTTTAGATGATGGAATGTTTGATTTAATTATTTTGAAAAAAGCTAACTTAGCTGAGTTTATTCGTATTGCTACATTAGCGCTACGCGGAGAGCACATCAATGACCCCCATATTATTTATACAAAAGCAAATCGCGTTAAGATTCATACAAACGATAAGATGCAGCTGAACCTTGATGGGGAATACGGCGGATTATTGCCTGGGGAATTTGTCAATTTATATCGACATGTAGAAGTTTTTGTCCCAAAAGAGACAGCGAAATTAATGGAGAAAAATGAGATCGCCTAACTGCGATCTTTTTTTATGGAAACGACTTTTGTGTAAAGGGAATCGATGTGGTACAATCAGTTCAGCATTTTTAAATACAAAGGATGTACGATAAATGGAAAAGTTAACACCACCAGTTGAAAAAAATGATTATATAGATGTTACGTTTGAAGATTTAACACATGACGGTTCAGGCGTAGCCAAAGTAAACGGCTTTCCAATCTTTGTTCAGAACGCACTGCCTGGCGAAAGCGGCCAAGTGAAAGTAATAAAAGTAAAAAAAGGCTATGCGTTTGGAAAACTTATGAATCACAGTACGGTGAGCGAAGCTCGCGTAGAACCTCCCTGTCCTGTGTATAAGCAGTGCGGAGGCTGTCAGCTTCAGCACGTAAGTTACGAAGGTCAGCTTTCGTTTAAGCAAAAGCAGGTCCAAGGGGTAATGGAAAGAATTGGCCACCTGCCAAACGTGCCGGTGCTACCAACAATGGGTATGACAGATCCTTGGCGCTACCGTAACAAAGCGCAGGTTCCTGTTGCAAATCGAGACGGTGGCTTAGTGGCTGGCTTCTATCAGCAGCGCAGCCATGACATCATTGATATGGACATGTGCCTAATTCAACAGCAAGAAAACGATGATGTTGTTCAAGTTGTTAAAAGCATTCTTGAAAAGTACAATGTTCCCGCTTATCATGAGCAAAAACACAAAGGAACCATTCGCCACATCATGGCTCGCTACGGCTTAACGACGGGAGAAATTATGGTTGTGCTTGTTACTCGCACAAGCGAGCTTCCAAACAAAAAACACATCATTGAAGAAATCGTTAAAGCCGTGCCGAATGTGAAATCAATCGTTCAAAACGTCAATACAAAGCGCACAAACGTTATTCTGGGTGATCAAACAAACGTACTTTGGGGCGAAGAATATATTTATGACTATATCGGTGACGTTAAGTTCGCTATTTCAGCCAAGTCATTTTATCAGGTAAACCCAGAGCAAACGAAAGTACTTTATGACAAAGCGCTTGAGTATGCAGATTTAACAGGAGAAGAAACGGTGATTGATGCATATTGCGGAATTGGGACAATCTCTCTGTTTTTAGCGCAAAAAGCCAAGAAGGTATACGGAGTAGAAATCGTTCCCGAAGCGATTGAAGACGCTAAGCGCAACGCTAAGCTAAACAACATTGATAACGCTGAGTTTGAAGTAGGAGAGGCTGAAGTTGTCATTCCTAACTGGTACAAGCAAGGCATCAAAGCGGATGTCATCGTCGTTGATCCGCCGAGAAAAGGCTGTGACGAAGCATTATTAAAAACAATTCTTAAAATGAAGCCAAAGAAAGTCGTCTACGTATCATGCGGCCCGGCAACGCTGGCGCGTGATCTCAAGATCCTTGAAGAAGGCGGCTATCAAACGGTGGAAGTGCAGCCTGTTGATATGTTTCCGCATACGACGCATGTGGAGTGTGTATCGTTGCTACAACGCCAAACTTTATAGAAATCCTTAGTTTTAAGCACTTTCACAAGCATTTCGTTTTTGTATCAGATGGTGAAAAAACTAGAAATAAGATACTCAAAAATCACATTACTGTTTCGGTGGTAATTAATCTGGGGTGTGGGAACACAAGAAAATAATAATTTTAAATTAAATAGATTCTATTGTCTATAGACGTTCAATTAAAATGAGCGTCTTTTTTTTATGCCTAAAAATTAAGAATAGAGGTGACATATGAAATACAACATTATTTATGCTGATCCACCGTGGCAATATCGACAAAATAAAGGAAGTGGAGTGGCAGAAAATCATTATCGCACAATGAGCTTGAAAGACATTTGTAATCTACCTATTAATACTATCTCTCACAAAGATAGTGTTTTATTTTTGTGGGCAACCTTCCCTATGTTACAAGAGGCGTTAAAAGTTATCGCTGCATGGGGGTTTACGTTCAAAACAGTTGCTTTTGTTTGGGTGAAACAAAATAAATCAGGGAATGGCTTTTTCTTTGGCTTGGGTCACTGGACACGCTCGAATGCTGAAATTTGCTTATTAGCTGTAAAAGGTCGTCCCAAAAGAGTATCGAAGAGGGTTCATCAGTTAATTGTTAGCCCAGTCGAAGGACACAGTAAGAAACCAGACATCGCTAGAGAACAAATTGTAGAACTGATGGGAGATTTACCACGCATTGAATTGTTCGCCAGACAAATTTCTCCAAATTGGGATGTGTGGGGAAATGAAGTGGAAAGTAGTCTTTCTTTAGAAAAGGGTAGCTTATGACAAATTTTAGCGTGTGGTAATTAGCATCCGTCACGCTCTTTTATTGGCAAAACAATGAGGGGAGTGGTTTCTTTGGAAGGAAATGAAGAAAAGGTGATGGAATGGATAGACGATCATTTTGTTTTAAATGAGATTGAGATTGAAGACTTTCCGTTTTTTCCTTACGGGAAATTGATACGTGACAAACAAGGAGAGACGATGGTTGTTTTTTGGTGTGTGATTTATGGACGTGTAGATTATCGTTTTCAAGAAGCGTAAGGAGTGATTACAATAAACATTTCTCGTTCTCCTCCCTTCTTACTTTGATTCCCACATTGATGCATAAGTGAAAATAAAAATAAGAAAAGAGGTAATAGATAATGGAATTGAAACATGTTATTCCAAACATGGAAAAGACTTTTGGAAATTTAGAATACGCAGGAGAAGGGAAAGTCGAACAGCGACGGATCAATGGACGTATGACTACACTGTCTCGCAGATATAACCTATATTCCGATATTCAACGTGCAGATGATATTGAGGTGATTCTCCCACAAGAGGCTGGGGAAAAATTCTTTGAAGCCGAGGAAAATGTCAAGTTGATAAACCCACGTATTACCGCAGAAGGTTATAAAATTGGGGATCGTGGTTTCACAAATTATATCTTACATGCAGATGACATGGTAAAAGCATAAGGAGGAAAAAGAAATGAGATTAGCACAAGGAATTGTAATCGATAAAGAAAAGACATTTGGCTTATTAAAATTTTCTGCATTACGACGCGAAGTGTTTCTTCAAAACGAAGATGGTACAGTATCATCAGAAGTAAAGGAACGCACCTATGATTTAAAGTCTCGTGAACAAGGGCGCATGATTCAAGTGAGTATTCCTGTTTCTGTTCCATTGAAAGAATTTGATTATAATGCGGAAGTAGAGCTTATTAATCCTGTCGCAGATACTGTTGCAAATGCAACATTCCGTGGTGCGGATGTCGATTGGTACATTAAGGCGGATGATTTGGTTTTAAAGGGAAAAGCAGTAACGGAAGGCGGTAATGATTCAAAACCTGCGCCAACTAAGGATAAATAATGAGGAATTTCCGAAGACGAGGGAAACGCATTAAGGAAAAAGATGCTTCTCTCGTATTTCAATTTGTATTCTTTGGATTGTCTAGCGTATGGCTCGTTTCCTTTATCCCTTTTCATCTGTCATTTTTACTCTCTACCACGTGGAAATTGGATGTGTTTCAAGCACACTTTATCAGCACGTATGGATTGGTGACCTTGTTAATAAGCCTAGCTGTAACCGCTGGATGCGCGTATCTCTATTATCGCTATCGATATGACAAAATAAAACAAGTTATTCACCGTCAAAAGCTTGCAAAAATGATTCTGGAAAATGGCTGGTACGAAACGAAACAAGTTACACAAGAGAGCTTCTTTAAGGACATTCCATCCAATAAAACAAAGGAAAAAATCAGTCATTTTCCAAAGATGTATTATCGGTTTGAAAAAGGGTTGCTTTATATTCAAGTAGAAATTACACTCGGAAAATATCAAGAACCACTTTTAAATTTAGAAAAGAAATTAGAAAGTGGCCTGTATTGTGAATTGGTATCAAAAGAGTTACATGATTCCTATGTGGAGTATGTTCTTTTTTATGATATGATTGCGAACCGTATTTCGATTGATGAAGTTGTTGCACAAAATGGACGCTTAAAGCTCATGAAGTCAATGGATTGGGAGTATGATAAGCTTCCCCATATGTTAATTGCTGGTGGAACAGGCGGAGGAAAAAGCTATTTTATTCTTACATTGATTGAAGCGCTACTCAAAACAGATGCAAAATTGTATATTTTAGATCCGAAAAATGCCGATTTAGCCGACTTAGCTACCGTTATGCCTGATGTGTACTACAAAAAGGAAGATATGATAACCTGTATCGATGAGTTTTATGAATCTATGATGGCTCGTAGTGAAGAAATGAAACAGATGCCTAACTATAAGACAGGAGAAAACTATGCTTATTTAGGCTTATCTCCTCACTTTTTAATTTTTGACGAGTACGTGGCATTTATGGAAATGCTTGCTTCTAAGGAAAATACAGCGGTGTTAACCAAGCTAAAACAAATTGTTATGTTAGGACGACAAGCTGGATTTTTCCTTATTCTTGCCTGTCAACGGCCAGATGCAAAATATCTTGGAGATGGGATTCGAGATCAGTTTAATTTTCGGGTTGCTTTAGGTCGTATGAGTGAGCTCGGATATGGAATGATGTTTAGCAGCGACGTGCAAAAACAGTTTTTCTTAAAACAGATTAAAGGTCGTGGCTATGTCGATAAAGGGGATAACGTTATTTCTGAATTTTATACACCGCTTGTCCCAAAAGGACATGATTTTCTAAAAGAAATTGGTAAATTAGAGTCATAAAGGCTGCCCAGCGCTGCGGTGTGCGAAGCGAAAACCGCTGTGCTGGGCGAAGCCTGCGTGGCGATAGCCACGCTTTACCCCCCGTTTCTAACAGGGGGGTAGAAAAACAATAGGAAACTGTTCCAAAAGCCGAACAAAGCTTGATGGCACAACGGTTTGAAGCATATGAAGAAGATGTCAGCTTTTAGACTTTAGTTGACATCTTTTTTTAGTTTGGAGGGATGCGCATGAATCAAGAAACTTGGTATCAACAATTAAGAGAAAAACGAATGGAATACGGTGTATCACAAAATAAATTGGCTGTTCATGTAGGTATTTCAAGACAATATATTAGTGAAATTGAAACAGGAAAAGTGACTCCTACTCAGACATTACAAAATACTTTGTTCAATGTTTTAGAACAGTTTAATCCAGACGCTCCTTTAGAAATCTTGTTTGATTATGTGAGAATTCGCTTTTTAACAACCAATCCAAAGCCTGTCATTGAAGAGATTTTGAAATTGAAAATGGAATACATGTTACATGAAGATTATGCGTTTTATTCTTACCTTGAACAATATGTCTTTGGCGATATTGTGGTGATGGTTTCGCCTGATGAGGACAAAGGTTGTTTACTCGAACTCAAAGGAAAAGGATGTAGGCAATTTGAAAATTTTCTACTAGCCCAACAGCGAACGTGGTTTGATTTTTTTATGGATGTGTTTCGCGTTGGTGGCGTATTTAAACGAATTGACCTTGCGATAAACGATAAGACAGGTATATTGGATATTCCGTTTCTAACTCAAAAATGCCGAAATGAAGAATGTATCTCTGTGTTTCGTAGTTTTAAAAGCTATCGTTCTGGTGAATTGGTACAAAGCGAAGAAAAGCCTGATATGGGCAATACGTTATATATCGGTTCGTTAAAAAGTGATGTATACTTCTGCGCCTATGAGAAGGATTACGAACAATATGTAAAGCACGGCACATCACTGGAAGATACAGACACCAAGAACCGTTTTGAAATTCGTTTAAAGAATGATCGTGCCTATCATGCGGTTGTAGATTTAATGGTGTATGAAGATGCTGGACGAACTGCCTTTTCGATTATTAATCGGTATATTCGTTTTGTCGATAAGGACGAGAAAAAACGTCGTAGTAGTTGGAAAATCAATAAAGAATGGCAACGATTTTTAGATTTAGGTGTAAACAGAAAAATCTCATTAACCACAAAACCTGAACCTTATACGTTCGATAAAACGCTCAGATGGTTAGCTCGACAAGTTGCCCCTATTTGGAAATTAGCGACTAAACTTGATGAAATCAATCAAACGACTGTGATAAAAGATATGTTAGATCGGGCAAAGTTAACCAAGCGTCATCAACAATTGTTGATACAACAGGCGCTTGCGACAGAAGAAGTAATTAAATGATAGATTAGAGAGATTCCATGAAACTATTGAAATTGATTTTGTTTACCGTTATTGGTGGAGTGTTTCTATGGTTTTTCGAATGTATGCGTCAAGTGACAAAGTATTAGAAGATGGAAGGAGAAAGAAAAATGAATTTTGGTCAAAATTTATACAACTGGTTTTTAAGTAATGCACAGTCTTTAGTATTGATGGCAATTGTTGTGATTGGAATTTATTTAGGATTTAAGCGTGAGTTCTCCAAATTGATTGGCTTTTTGATTGTTGCGTTAATTGCGGTGGGATTAGTTTTTAATGCAAGTGGAGTGAAAGATGTATTGTTAAGCCTATTCAATCGAATCATAGGGTCTTAAATTGTACCGTTTTTTTTGTAAAAGATAAGTGGTGTTCTTATGTTTTACAAAAAAATGGTGGACCAAACGGTAGTGCGGTAGGGATAAACAATTCAATTTAGTGTATCAACAGATAAAATGTTGATGCTTTTTTTATGTCTATTTTTAAGAAAAGGAAGTGCATAATATGGAAATGCAAGTTTACATTGCCAACCTCGGAAAATACAATGAGGGAGAATTGGTTGGCGCTTGGTTTACGCCACCTATTGATATAGAAGATATGAAAGAAAAAATCGGTTTAAATGGGGAATATGAAGAATATGCCGTGCACGATTACGAGTTGCCGTTTGAGATTGATGAATATACACCAATCTCTGAAATCAATCGTTTATGTGCCATGGTACAAGAATTAGAAGGCTCTCCGATTTATCATGAACTTTCTGAAATTCAAAGCTACTGGTTTGATAGTTTGGAAGAACTAATGGAACATCAAGACGATATTATTTGTTATGCCGATTGTGAGGATATGGAAGATGTGGCTCGTTATTATGTAGAAGAAACAGGAATGCTTGGTGAAGTACCCGCTAATTTGCAAAATTATATTGATTATCGCGCACTAGGTCGAGATTTAGAGATTAATGGAGAGTTCCTCGTCACTCCACATGGCGTATTTGAGTATATAAAATAACAAGTCCTTGCTATAATTAATCTATTAAATATAGCTAGGAGAATACACTATGTCGAAGAAATCGAAAGAGAAGTTCGGGAAAATTGTATATTTTGATGAGCAAGCAGCTGTAGATTTATTGGAGTTAGAAAAAGAAGGTATGGAATCTGTAGTAATCAAAAAACTAAATGAGACAGCAGCTCAAGTGGAAGCAGGAGCATCTGTAAATAAGGGTATATTTAATTTTGCTAGATTAAAACTATCTGGAAATGCTTCCCATCAGAAAAACAATATTATTGAAACTCAAATTACTAGTACTTTAATTAGTAGCTTTATGGATATAATCAAAACTAATCAAAAAATTACTAAATTAGAGAATCATCAACTTATTATACCTAAGGATTCTTCTGCATATTTTAGGAATTTAGTCCCTATACTGCATATGATTGATGATATTAATAAATTAAATACTTTAAGCGCTGAAGATAAAGAAAACTTCAGCGGTATCAATATTAAAGGAATTGAGGATACCCTAGATTCACTTTCAGGATATTACGATCTTCTTTGTATATGTAAAAATGGCAAGAAAAAAATCGTAAGGTTTAATATTGCAGGATTACGAAATAATTATAATTTAAATGACTTAACCAAAATGGACTTAACATTATTTGGAGTTAAGGTAGGCGAATCATTAGATACCAACCTAGAATTTGAACACCAAATTGATAATATGACGACCCCACATAATACCACAAAAACAGGATTAGACTTTGATGAAGAACAAACTACGCAAATTACTTACGAAATAATAGATGTTATTTTAGCAGGAGTATAAAAATGAATATTGAAATTTATTATGAACCAAGAACAAAATTCAACAAGAGAATACAACCAATCGAACATAAAATATTTTTCAGTCGAATTATTCGTAATTGGACTAAGGATATAACGCTAGAATCTGTGATATCAAATTTAGATGAAGATTTTGAAACGTGTGTTATTACCCTAGAAGATTGCTCAGGAATCAACTCACATGTATTTGAAAACATCGATAATATAGTATCGATATTTGAAAGTTATTCCAGTATAAACACCTTAATAATCAATAATCCACCAAAGTTTTTTTATGACAAATTGAAGCAAATGGAAGGAACTGTCAAGGAAAAGAATTATAGTTATCCTAAAATTAATGCAACCCAAATAGGAAAAGTACAACAAGGATTTGATTCAAATATAATTGGCCAAACTATTGCAAAAAAGGCAATATGCCGGAAATTGATAGCACAAATGATTAGACCAACAAAAAAGCCGTTGGTACTAATGTTCTATGGAAATCCTGGAATTGGTAAAACAGAAACTGCAAAATATTTATCTACCACCTTATATACAAAAGGAACACTTTTACGTGAACAAATGACGATGGTAGGCGGAGATTCAAGTGTTAGGTTTTTCAAATCTACTTCCCATAGTGAAGATTCTTTTTCAAAGCATCTGCTCAATAGAACTTCTAACGTTATATTATTAGATGAGTTTGCACTAGCACCTCCCTTTTTTCAAACTACATTTTTTCAAATGTTTGACGAAGGAATTTATTCTGATCAAAATTTTACTGTAGATGTTAGTAACTCTATAATAATCTGTACTTCAAATTTACAGTCTATACAAGATATGGAGAAAAATATAGATAATGCATTATTAAGTAGATTTGATGGGTTTATTCACTTTACTGATTTTACAGATGAAGATAAAAAGAAAATTGCAGAGAGAATGATTAACGAGTTTATCAATCCCAAAAACATGAAAAAACAATTTATTGAAAAATTAGATCAAACATTGATAATGCAAAAAATAGAGAAGGCGTTACCTCAATTAACTAATGTAAGAAATATTAGAAAGTATACGGAAGATGTAATTGCAGACACACTAATGAATGACTTATTGGACAATTAAAAAATTTAGCAGTGAACTTTAAAATAGTTTACTGCTATTTTTTATCTCAAATATAGAAAGGAACGAAATAAATGAAAAAATTAAAAAGTTATACACGTATTTGGTCAGTTGAAAAAGTGATTTACGCAATTAATGATTTTCGATTACCTTTCCCAGTGACCTTTAACCAAATGTCATGGTTTGTGCTTTCTCTTTTAGCTGTCATGCTACTTGGAAACCTCCCTCCCCTCTCCTTGATTGATGGGGCGTTATTAAAATATGTTGGAATTCCAATTGGTTTGACTTGGTTTATGAGTCAAAAAACATTCGATGGTAAAAAACCGTATAGCTTTCTCAAGTCTGCATTGACATATTGGTTTAGACCAAAAGTCACCTATGCAGGAAAACCTATCAAACTACAACGTGTGAAAGTAAATGAAAATATCACCGCTGTTAGGAGTGAAGTCCATGCGTTATCCGATTAAATACCTTGAAAATAATCTCGTTTTCAACCATGATGGTGAATGTTTTGCGTATTATGAGCTGTTGCCATATAATTATTCCTTTTTATCGGAGGATGAAAAAGTACAGGTGCATGATAACTTTCGCCAATTAATCGCACAAAATCAAGACGGCAAAATTCATGCTTTACAGATCAGTACCGCTAGTAGTATTCGCTCGGTACAAGAACGAAGCAAAGAATTAGTCATAGGACGATTACAAGAGGTTGCTTATGAACGGATTGACGACCAAACAGAGGCACTTGTTTCGATGATTGGTGAACACCAAGTCGATTATCGTTTCTTTATCGGTTTTAAACTGTTACTCAATGAAGAAGAAGTCAATATGAAATCAATAGGGAAAAACATCAAAAATTCACTTTCTTCATTTGTCCGTGATGTAAACCATCACCTGATGGGAGATTTTGTTTCCATACCGCATGAAGAAATGAGACGTTTCTCTAAAATGGAATCTTTATTACAAAACAAAATATCGAGACGTTTTAAGATCCGCCCTTTAAATAAAAATGACTTTGGTTATTTGATTGAACATCTTCATGGACAAACTGGAATGGCTTATGACGAGTATGATTATGCTCTCCCTCTAAAGAAATTTAAAAGGGAAACTTTAGTGAAACGATATGATCTGATTAAACCGTCCCGTTGTTTAATTGAGGAAAACCAACGCTATTTAAAAATCGAACAGGAAGAACAAACAACATATGTGGCCTACTTTACGATTAATTCCATTGTCGGTGATTTGGAATTTCCATCGGATGAAATCTTTTATTATCAACAACAACAATTTGATTTTCCAATAGATACCTCCATGAACGTGGAAATTGTAACAAACAAAAAAGCATTGTCTACCGTTCGGAACAAGAAAAAGGAACTTAAAGACTTGGATAATCATGCCTGGGAATCCGATAACGAAACAGGCAGCAATGTCATCGACGCATTGGAACAGGTCAATGAATTAGAAGATGTGCTCGATCAAAGTAAAGAAGCAATGTATAAGTTAAGCTATGTCATTCGAGTATCTGCCCCTAACTTGGATGAACTCAAACAGCGTTGTAATGAGGTAAAAGATTTTTATGATGATTTGAACGTAAAACTTGTTCGTCCGTTTGGAGATATGATTGGTTTACACAGTGAATTTATCCCAGCCAGTAAGCGGTATATGAATGATTATATTCAGTATGTTACATCTGATTTTTTGGCAGGTCTTGGGTTTGGCGCAACGCAAATGCTCGGAGAAACGGAAGGGATTTATTTTGGCTACAACTTGGACACAGGAAGAAATGTCTATCTCAATCCAAGCCTAGCTAGTCAAGGCGTGAAAGGTTCTGTCACCAATGCGTTAGCTTCTGCATTCTTAGGTTCACTTGGTGGTGGGAAATCTTTTTCTAATAACCTGCTTGTTTATTATGCCGTTCTCTTTGGTGGTCAAGCACTCATTGTTGATCCAAAGGCGGAACGAGGAAGATGGAAAGAAATGTTGCCTGAAATTGCTCATGAAATAAATATTGTTAATTTAACGAGTGAGGAAAGCAATAAAGGACTACTTGACCCTTTTGTCATCATGAAAAAGAAAAAGGATTCGGAAAGTCTTGCGATTGATATTCTTACCTTTCTCACAGGTATATCGAGTCGGGATGGAGATAAATTCCCTGTATTACGACGAGCGATTCGAGCTGTTGGTCAACAGGAGGAACGTGGTTTGCTTCTCGTGATTCATGAATTAAGAAGTGACCCCAATCCATTAGCTGGTCCCATCGCTGACCATATCGAAAGTTTTACGGATTATGACTTTGCCCACCTACTCTTTTCGGATGGTACAGTGGAAAATTCGATTAGTTTAGAAAAACAGTTGAATATCATTCAAGTTGCGGATTTGGTGTTACCAGACGCAGAAACAAGTTTTGAAGAATATACAACCATGGAACTTTTGAGTGTCGCCATGTTGATTGTCATTTCCACTTTTGCACTAGACTTTATTCATTCAGATCGTAGCGTATTTAAAATCGTGGACTTAGATGAAGCTTGGTCATTTCTACAAGTCGCACAAGGAAAAACACTTTCAAATAAATTAGTACGTGCAGGGCGTGCGATGAATGCTGGTGTCTACTTTGTTACACAGAATGCGGACGATTTAACCGATGAAAAATTGAAGAATAACATCGGTGTAAAGTTCGCCTTTCGTTCTAGAGATATGACAGAAATAAAGAAAACTCTTCAATTCTTTGGTGTGGATGCGGAAGATGAATCGAATCAAAGGCGATTACGGGAACTGGAAAACGGACAATGTTTAATTCAAGACTTATATGGGCGTGTGGGGATTATTCAAGTCCATCCTGTCTTTGAAGATTTGTTTTATGCTTTTGACACGCGTCCACCGACACAGGAGAAGAAAGGTGGCGATTAATTTGAAAAAACAAAAATGGAAAAAGATTGTCTTAACGGTGGTACTTATTGGTACTGCCGTTTTTCTATGTCTTCTTTTACTTGGAACATTAGCTCAAGCAGCTGGCTTAGTTGATGATACGGTGTCAGAAGATAATCTCTATTCCTTGTACCCACTTGACCATTATCAATTAGATTTCTACGTGGATTCGGGTTGGGATTGGTTGCCGTGGAACTGGGATGATGGCATAGGTAAACAGGTCATGTATGGCTTATATACAATCACTAATTTCATTTGGATTATTAGCTTATATTTATCAAATGCGACAGGCTACTTAATCCAACAAGCTTATTCTCTCGATTTTATTTCACAAACGGCAGATGCCATCGGCAAAAACATGCAAACATTAGCTGGAATTACGGCAAGTGGTTTCAGCAGTTCAGGATTTTATGTAGGCTTCTTGCTTCTTTTCATTTTAGTCATTGGAATTTACGTGGCTTATACAGGTTTAATGAAACGAGAAACGACGAAAGCGATTCGAGCGATCCTAAACTTTTTAGTCGTTTTTATTTTGTCGGCCTCCTTTATTGCCTATGCCCCAACGTATATCGCTAAAATTAATGACTTTTCAGCAGATATTAGTCAAGCAAGTTTAGATTTAGGTACTAAAATCTTGATGCCGAATTCGAGTAGCCAAGGAAAAGATAGTGTCGATATGATACGGAATAACCTCTTTTCTATTCAAGTGGAACAGCCTTGGATGTTATTACAATTTGATGATTCGGATAAAGAAACGATTGGCGAAGAACGTGTTGAAAACTTAGTTTCTATCAATCCTGATACGAATAACGGGAAAGATCGTGAAGATGCTGTCAAAGCAGAAATTGAAGATCACGACAATAAAAACTTAACCATTACGAAGACCACCACACGTTTAGGAATGGTCTTCTTTTTATTTCTGTTTAATATCGGTATCTCTATTTTCGTGTTTCTACTATCGGGAATTATGATTTTCTCGCAAATATTGTTTATTATCTATGCGATGTTTCTACCAATTAGTTTTCTACTTTCCATGATACCCACCTTTGAAAACATGGGAAAGCAGGCGATTATGAAGTTGTTTAATGTAATTATGCTTCGGGCTGGTATCACGCTCATTATTACAGTTGCTTTTAGTATTTCATCCATGCTTTACAGTTTAACAACAAGTTTTCCATTTTTCTTGATTGCCTTTTTGCAGATCGTGACGTTTGCAGGGATTTACATGAAACTCGGTGACATTATGAGCATGTTTAAACTGCAAAGTAATGATTCGCAACAAGTTGGACGTCAAGTCATGCGTCGTCCTTACCGAATGTTCAATCGTGGCAGTCGTCGATTGCAGCGAACAATCGGACGCACCCTTGCAGGGGCAACAGCTGGAGCAACGGTCGGGGCAATGGTTGGAAAATCAAAGCAAACAAAAGGCTCGTTCTCTCCCCTACGCCCATCGCAACGGTTAACATCGACTACAAAAAATAACAAAGAACGGCCAACTGATCGCACGAAATCAACATCTTTAAGTCAGAAAGTAGGTCAAGTCACAGGAAAAGTGCTTGGTGCGAAAAGTCAGTTCCGTGCAAATATAGATCATCGTAAAGAACAACTACATGATTTACCTACTACTGCTCAATATGCGGTGATGCAAGGAAAAGAACAGCTTACAAAACCTGCCCGTGATTTTAAAGAAGGTATGAAGCAAGCAAAGGAAAAGAGACAAAAAACACATGCAGACCGTCAAGCAAAACATCGTCAAACCATTGCAGATAGGCGGCAAGCATTGGATAAAAAACGTACCCTTTCTCGAAAGACTGCTAGTTATGAACGACCAGTCACGCATGATGCCAATGAATCTGCACATCAAGATAGATTAAAGAACCCAACTGTTCAACAAAAAGAAAAGACAAGACCTGTCACAAAAAGCGAGCATATGAAGCAATTCAAATTACAACGACAGTTATCGAGTCCAGACAGAAAAGAGCATTTTACTGATAATCCCAAACAACCTGTTAAAAAAGGAACCCGACCTATCAATGAAGAACGTTCTCGACCAAAAAATAGTAGGAAAATCATTAGGCGTCCCTCTAAACCGTTGAAACGTACAAATCAGAAACAAATCAGTAAGCGTCCAATCCATGCAACTAGGAGGAAACGCTAATGAAAGTCATGAGATTAAAGGTTATGTTCATTGCTGGGGGATTAGGATTTCTTGCGTTGCTTGGGCTATTAGCATTTGTAGCTGTTTTTATATCGAATGAAGAATATTCATCAGATGGTGGTGACTTCATTGGTGAGATAGGTGGTATATCGGTTTCTGCGAATGTGTTAAAACATCAGCCAATGGTAGAGAAATATGCACAAGAATATGGAATTAGTGAGTATGTCTCTATTCTACTTGCCATTATCCAAGTAGAGAGTGGTGGCAAACTTACAGACGTAATGCAATCAAGTGAATCGTTGGGATTACCGCCTAACACATTGGATACCGAAGCTTCGATTCAACAAGGAACAAAATACTTTTCAGATTTATTACGTTCCGCAAAAGCAAACGGTATCGATGAGAATACAGTCATTCAGGCTTACAACTATGGCGGTGCTTTTATTGATTATGTCGCAAAACAAGGAAGCTCTTACTCTTTTAAATTAGCTGAAAGCTTTGCGAAGGAACGGTCAGGGGGCAGTAAAGTCACTTACTCTAATCCAATAGCCGTAAAGAAAAATGGTGGTTGGCGGTACCGTTATGGCAATATGTTTTATGTCGATTTAGTGAGTCAGTATTTTATTTCGCCTCAATTTGATGATGAAATGGTTCAGATTGTCATGAATGAAGCATTAAAATACGAAGGGTTTCCTTATGTCTTTGGTGGAGATAATCCAAATACTTCATTTGATTGTAGTGGACTCACGCAGTGGAGCTATCGGAAAGCTGGGATTAATTTGCCCCGAACAGCACAACAGCAATATAACGTAACTGAGCATATTCCTCTTTCAGTAGCAAAACCTGGGGATTTAGTATTTTTTCATTCTACGTATAACGCGGGAACGTATGTCACGCACGTTGGGATCTATGTTGGAAACAACCAAATGTATAACGCAGGTGATCCGATTGGTTATGCGGATTTGACGTCTTCTTACTGGCAAAAACACCTAATAGGAGCTGGACGGATTAAACAATAGAAAGGGTTAGATAAAATGAAGGGATTATTTAAAAAGCAAGACAAGCAAACGAAAGAACCAAAACCTAAAAAAATAAAAGTAAAGACAGTTGGACCACGTAAAAAGTCAGTGGTGTTTTTATGGATAGTCCTCATTGGAAGTCTTGCCTTTGGAATCTATAAAAACTTTACAGCAATTGATCAACATACCGTTCATGATAGAGAAATCATTGAAACCAAGATCATGGATACGAATGCGATTGAGAGCTTTACGAAAAACTTTGTGAAAGATTACTACACATGGGAAAATGAAAAAGATTCCATTGAACAACGGGCGGAAAAGATCAGTCACTATTTGACAGAGGAATTACAAGCTTTAAATATCGATACCGTAAGAGATGATATTCCTACTAGTTCCAGCGTAGGTAATATTGATATCTGGTCAGTATCACCAGAAAATGATAATACCTATACGGTTGTTTATTCGGTAGATCAAAAAATTACGGAAGATAAAAATAGCGAAAGGGTTCGATCCACATATCGAATACTTCTTCATCAAGATAATGCAGGAAACTTAGTCATTACACAAAATCCTACCTTATGGAGCTTACCGAATAAATCAGATTATGAGCCACAACAACCTGAAAGTAACGGAACGGCTGATTCTGATACTGTGCAAGAAGTGACAGAGTTTTTGGAGACATTCTTTACATTTTATCCTACTGCCACTGATAAAGAACTTGCTTATTATGTGAAAAATAATGCCTTACCACCGATTGGCAAAGACTATATATTTTCAGAGCTAGTTAATCCTATATTCCAACAGTCTGGAAATCAGGTGTATGTTTGGATATCGGTGAAGTACTTAGATGGGACAACAAAGGCAACGCAGCTTTCTCAATATGTACTAACTTTAGAGAAAGATATAAATTGGATGATTGTTAAGTAACTGTGCTAACAGTTTGTTTGCTGAAAATTAATATTAATAAATTATTATTTAAACCTGTTTCACTTTTATCATTCTTGACAATTGATGATTATTAAACTTTATTAATAAAATCCACACTTTAAGTACTTAGTATATAAACAATAATTAGCTTTATTATTGAAAGTAGGAATATATAGGGTAATAAACTCCATTTGCAATAAAAATATATTGAATTATTATATACTTAGTATATAATAATATTGAAAATAGGAGGGATTGATAAAGTGATTCAGGTTAAAAATCTTAAAAAGGAATTTTCACAAGGACAAGAAAGAATAAAAGTATTAAAAAATGTTAGTTTACAAATCCAAGAAGGTGAATTTGTAGCTATTATGGGTCCTAGCGGCTCTGGAAAAAGCACATTACTCCAATTGTTAGGTGGTCTTGATATACCTACTGAAGGAGATATTATAATTAATCAGCATTATTTAAATAAGATGACGGAAAAGAAAAGAACAATATTTCGTAGACAGAATATAGGATTCATTTTCCAAAATTATCAATTACTTACTAATTTAAATGTAGAAGAAAATATAGCTTTTCCGCTTCATGCAGATGGAACTTTAACAAAAGAAAAAAAGCAATTAGTTTTAGAATTACTTGATTCTGTTGGATTAAAAGGACTTGGTCAGAAAAGAGCTAATTTGCTTAGCGGTGGTCAACAACAACGTGTGGCTATAGCCAGAGCACTGGTTAGCAAACCTGCCGTATTATTGGCAGATGAGCCAACAGGTAATTTAGATAGAAATACAGCCGAAGAAATTCTTGGTTTAATAACAAAATTTAATCGAGATTACAATCAAACAATAGTTATGGTTACACATGATATTTTCGCAGCTGGATTTGCAGATCGAATTATTCTTTTTAAAGATGGAGTTGTCGATCAGGTGATTTCTAGAAAGGATGAAGATTATGCTAAATATGTGGCGAATTTCATGGCGTAACATAACACAAAACAAAAAAAGATTTTTCTTTTCATTACTTGGGATTATCATTGGTGTTTCCTTTATAACATCTATGTTAATCGCAGATAAAACAACAAACGATGTTTTTAATTATTATAAACAAATGTATGTAGCAAATGCTGATTATTGGCTTTTAAGTGATGAACATACCTTTTCGGAAGAGACTGTTTCACCCCATTTAAACAGTCCAATCGTTACTGAAACATTGTTTGTACTTGATAAACAAGCATTCATAGATCTAAGTGATAAATCGCTAAATCAACGATCTGTACGAATTACAGGTGTGGATGATCAAAACAGTTCCTTATTAAAACTTCCTGTTATTGAAGGGAGTTTAGACAATGAGGGATTGGTAATACCCGATGTTCTTGCAAATTTACTAAATAAAAGAGTAGGAGATACCATTCAGTTTACTAATCTGGGAGAGGCTAAAATATCTGCTGTAGTTGAGTATACACAGTTACTTGCAAGCCCGAGCAATTGGGAGAGTGCTGAATCAACCAGTTTTAGAGTCATGGCTCCACTTGATTTGTTAAGAGAATGGACAAGTATGGATAATGAGCTTTCATATGTAAGGCTTCAAACAAATGAAGAAGGTGAAAAACTTTTTCAATCTTTACAAAAAGAATTTAGTAATTCAAGTGTATATATACAGCCAGTTGTCGCAGATGATCGACAAAGTAACGATATTGGGGGACTCTATACATTTTTTTACTTAATTGCTGGCTTATCTATGCTTATTAGTGGATTCATTGTCTTTAATATGATTTATACAAGCGTTATGGAGAGAAAAAAGGAATTTGCAATAATGAAAAGTTTTGGTTATTTACAAAGTTCTATTTCTAGGCTTGTTTTAATTGAAGTAATAATTTTATCATTAATTGGTACGGCTGTAGGGGTACCAATTGGAATTTGGCTTGGCGATATGTTTATGCAAATTTTGCTTAGTGTGTTTGAATTTGACATGGTTTACACTTTGAATTGGAAAATACCTACAATAACAGCCATAGTAATAGGAATTGTATTTCCCATTATTTTCTCCTTATTTCCTATTTACAATGCGGGAAAAACTTCGGTGCTCTTAACATTAAAAATGGCAAATCAAACTGAATCATCGAAAAGACAATACGTGTTTAGAGGTATTGTAGGAGTTGGCTTATTTACTTTTATATTTATTGATCATTTCGTTTCCTATCTAGCTATTTTAGCAAGTATCATTTTGCTGTTCCCATTCTTGCTAAAAGGAATAAGTAAGATCTTTAAACCAATTTTCAAAGTACTTTTTGGCTATTCAGGAATTTTAGCTACGCATAGCCTTACGCAGCAATTAAATCGAAATGCCAATACTTCCGCTATCCTTGCCATAGGGATAGGAGTAATCTTATTGTTAAGCTCTGTTATAGAATCTGCTCCTGAAGGTTATGAACGTGACATTAGAAATACATTTGGAGGTGATCTAAGAGCTACATCGGAAGCTCCTTGGTCTAGTGAGGATATAACAACTCTACTTTCTTATGATTCTGTAGCAAATGTTGTCCCATTAACGGAAGCCACACCCATTACATGGGAAACAATGAATGAAGAGAATAGACAATTCTCTATTTTTGCCGTAAGTAAAAAAGGGCCTATTTTATTTGAAGATATTGAAAAAGAATCGTTATATCAAGAGTTACAAAAGAAACCATCTATCCTGCTCGGTAAACGGGCTTTTGATGAATGGGGTGGAAAAGTTGGAGAATACATTCACGTAAATACTCCTTCTGGTAAACAAAAATTTGAAGTCATTGACGTTGTGGATACTTCTCATTATTCAGGATATGTTGGCTTTATGGATGAGGAGCATTTAAATAATGAATTTGGTTGGAGAAATAGTTTTGATATGCTACTAACATTAAATGATAAATATAGCAGCGAGGAATTACGAGATCAGTTATGGATAGATTTCAATGAACACCTTTCAAAAGTTAAAACTGTCGAAGATGAAATTAAATCAACTACTTCTGCGTTATCTGGTATGAACGAATTAATATTAATTATGCTATTCCTAATTATTGGTCTAGCTAGTATTGGTACAGCTAATACTCTTTTGATGAATACCTTGGAACGTACATCTGAGATTGGAACGATGCGGGCGCTTGGATTTACTAGACAGCAAGTAAGAAAGATGGTAATTGGTGAGGGGTTACTTATAGGTTTGGTAGGAGTCATTGGAGGCGTAGCATCAGGTGTGATTTTACTTTACGTTACTAGTAAATCCAAGCTTTTGGGAGATTTCATATCTTTCCAGATACCTCTTGGTAATATTGGAGTAGCATTGATTGCTGGTCTTTTACTAAGTTTATTTGCCTCTTGGATTTCTAGTACGACAGCTAGTAAAATAAATATTTTGTCATCACTCAAAGAAGGTTAAAATTATGTCGGTAAAGTACGGGATATTAACATTGTTATTCCTACAAGAAAATCATGGATACGAATTGAAAGTAGAATTAGAGTCTCTTCTAAGTATCAAGGGAAAGATTAACCCTGGTCAGATTTATACTACCCTTGACCGTCTCATTCGTGATCAACTCGTGTCATCGGCAGGAATAGATGACCAAGAAAGAAAGTTATATAAATTAGAAGCGGAAGGTGAAAATGAATTAAAAAAATGGTTATTAGAACCTGTACCTTATTACTCTACTAGGGACGACTTTCATTTTAAATGGAGTTGCGCTCGAAAAATCCACTTTGATCGAGAAAATATTATGCTTGAGCAACAAAAAGCAATGATAATGAAAGATGTAATGGAGTTGACTAAATTAAAAACGGAGTTACTTATTCAGGGTGAAGACGATAAATATTTATTAATCAGTGGTACACTCTTACATTTGGAGGCAGATTTAAATTGGATAAGTCAGATTGAAAATAGAAATCGTTCATAAATCTAAGTAGAGGTTTCCTTTTCGATATACCGTTGTAATTATCTTATACTAATCATTCCCAAAAAGGAGGAGTTTAGTTGGGTCTTATTCTTGAATACAATTGGGAATTGTTTATCCTCATCGAATTATTGTCTATAGGGGCACTAATCCTATTTGGTATATTTCGTTATTTCTTTAACAAACCTAGACTTAGCATTATGTTCATTTTCCTCTTTTTGTTTATGGTAATACTTGAAGGGCTGCTCGGGTTGTATGTCTATCATCAAACAGGAGAGATTTCAACGTTTCAAATTGTTATTACTGTATTTATTATCTATGCGTTTACATTTGGAATATTTGATTTTATAAGATTAGATCGTTGGATGCGTAGAAAAATTGGAACGTTACGTGGTGTTGAATTATTGTCTGACAAAGACTATAAAATTATTGAAAGGAATAATAACCCTAAATATATTGCAAAAAAGTATCGTAAATCTTCCTATATACATTTATTTATTTTTGTTACAGTTCAAGCGATTCTTTGGATCATAGGTACGGAAAGCATCGCAGAGATAAAAATGTATTTAAGTGATTTTTCATGGATAGAGAAAGGAGTAGCAAAAGAATCACCTTATCCTAATGATGTTACCTTTGGAATCGGAATAATTTGGGGAATTGTTTTTATCGCCGATTTTATTTATTCGTGGTCTTATACATTGTTTCCAAAATAACTAAAAAACCGTTGTTTGTAGTGTGAAAAATGTATATAGAAAGATAATATATCAAACGGCGGTTTTGAAAATAAGAAATTTCAAAGCCGCCATTTTTCTAAAAAATAGAATTACGGAAGGTGTATTAAGTTCGCTCTTTTTTAAGGACACGGCGGTATGAAGGAGGTTATCGCCGTGTTTATTTATGCTTACCTTTATTGGATATCGCAAGCCATATCAAGAAACATCTTAAAGTGCTGTCAGATTATTATAACTAAAAATTTAATAGAAAGCGTCAAATTTTATGCCTAGCTGGCTTATGTTCAGTTGGGCTTTTTTTGTGCATTTCACAATTTTTTTAAGAAAACTTCTCTTATTTTTGGCATTTCACAAAAAATCTTGTTGAAGGTTATGAAAGGGGAAATCATCACCCACCTTTGCAGTTGCGAAGGGAGAGGAAATGCTTGATAGAACCAGATCGTACCGAGTGGCAAGTTCGCTGTGCATTTAATGCTTTTTGTAAACGTGTTTTGAAGAATGAAGCAATCAATATTTTTAATGAAAGAAAACAACGACAAGCAAAGGAGATGACATTTTCTGATCTCACCCCACAAGAAGAAAATCAACTCTATACCTTAGATAAGCAATATGAAGGAGAAGAAGGGCAAAGTTTTCAAGTGGCTGGAAAGAAAATCACTCCGAAATTACTTGCTGAAGCCATGCGTACCTTGCCAAAGGAAAAGCGTATCACTGTCCTACTATACTATTTTTTTCAACTGTCTGATGTGGAAATTGGTCAACTACTCGACATTCCACGTAGTACAGTTCAGTATAGGCGGACAAGCTCTTTTGAACGGTTAAAGCGATTTTTGGAGGAACATGCAGATGAATGGGATGAATAATTCTAATATTGAAAACAACGAGCGTGGTTTATTGCCGTACCCAATTATTTTAGCTGCAAATAAGGGTGAGCCAGAAGCAATGAAAGTAGTTGTTCTGCATTATGGAAGCTATATGACAAGCCTATCCATGCGTAAGCTCCGTGATGAACAAGGAAACACTTATTGGGGCATCGATGAAGATACACGTGATCGCTTACGAGCGAAGCTTATGCAATCTGTTTTAGCTTTCAAAATTTGAATACAGAATGGTTAGGTTTTCCCTTTCATTAATCATATATTTGTTCTTTGACAAAGAAAGCACGGAAGATAACGCCGTGCAATATAAACAAAAAATCAGATACGTTCTACTGATGATGAGCCACTTGATTCATACGCCATGACTTTCGTTAGGAACGAGCGATAATTTGTGAATCTAATGTAATTGTGGTGGATTGCTGGCGATAACCCATCAGTAAAGATAATGATACTCCCCTACCGTCATGGTTCGAGCGTTCAAAGCGTCGCAAGCTATGAGTAGGGCTGGAAGAAATACTTGCAGGGGTGAAATTCCAGTGGAGCTGTACCAACAGCCGTCTGATTTTTTAATAGATTAGGTAAGGGGGCGTTTTTTTGAAACAGAATTTGATTCTATATAGTATGCAAATTGCTATGTTAAAACAACTGCTAACCCGTAAACTAATTTCAGATAAAGAATATTATATTGTAAAAAACAAATTAATGAAAGAGTATGGTATTGTTTCTGACATTACAAGCTGAATTGTGTTCCTAGCGATGCTATAATACAAAGTATATAAGGAACACAAAAGGAGGAGCTATTATGTCAGGAGTTGAAGTGATTAGGGCAAATAGTAACTTGGCTAACCAAAAACGTGGAAGAGAAATTGAACGGCTTCGGGTTGCAGCGTATTGTAGAGTTAGTACAGATTCAGAAGACCAGTTAAACAGTTATAAGTCACAAGTTGCATATTATTCGGATTTAATCAAGAAAAATATGGAATGGGTATTAGCTGATATATATGCTGACGAAGCAATTACTGGAACACAGGTAACAAAGCGGGAAGATTTCCAGCGATTGATTAATGACTGTATGAATGGAGATATTGATATGGTCATTACAAAATCAATATCCAGATTTGCAAGAAATACATTGGATACGTTGAAATATGTCCGTATGCTAAAGGAAAGAGATATAGCTGTTTATTTTGAAGATGAAAAAATTAACACGCTTACAATGGATGGTGAATTGTTACTCGTAGTGTTGAGTTCAGTAGCACAACAAGAAGTTGAGAATATATCTTCTAATGTAAAAAAAGGATTAAAGATGAAAATGAAACGAGGTGAATTAGTCGGTTTTCAAGGCTGTCTCGGTTATGATTATCACCCAGAAGATAAGAGTATAACTGTAAACGAGAAAGAAGCAGAAATTGTTCGTTATATATTCCACAGGTATGTTGAAGGAGCCGGGGGCAGTATTATTGCAAGAGAACTTGAGAATTTAGGCTATAAAACTAAAAGAGGTACTCCAACATGGGCTGAATCGACGGTACTTGGAATTATTAAGAATGAAAAATATAAAGGCGATCTTTTAATGGGAAAAACTTTCACATTGGATCCTATTTCGAAACGTCGATTGGAAAATTTTGGAGAAGAAGATCAATATTATTTAAGAAATCACCATGAACCCATTGTCAGTGCTGAAATATTTGATAAAGCGCAGGAGATCAGATTAAGACGAAGTAGGGGAAGAAATACGGTAGAAAAAAATGGTGGTAAACGTGAAAAATTCAGTCGTAAATATGCTTTTAGCTGCATGATTGATTGTGCTTATTGTGGCAGTACATTAACAAGACGTAGATGGCATAGTGGAACGAAATACGGTAAGACGATTTGGCAGTGTGTTACAAGTACGAAGAAGGGGAAAAGATTTTGTCCAGATAGTAAAGGAATACCGGAAGAAGCGATTGAAAAAGCTTTTCTAGAAAGTTACCGTATTATGTGCAATAACAATAAGGATGTATTAGAAGAATTTTTACAACGAATGGAAGAAGCCCTAAGTTCCAATACGATTCACAAAGAAGTTTCTAAAATTGAAAAAGAAATTCAAGGATTAGAAAACAAAAAGAATAAATTAGTGGACATGAGATTAGAGGATATTATCGATAAAGAAACGTATGAAGAAAAATATAATTCATTGACGCGAGAAATTAATGAAAAGGTACAAAAAAGAGAAAAGTCATTATCGAATTTGGAAGAAGAAAAAGACATTAAAAAACGGTTATTAGCCTTCAAAAAAGTGTTAGAACAAAATGAGGTTATTGATACTTTTGATCGTTATGTATTTGAAAGTGTAGTTGAAAAAGTAATCGTTGGTGGAATAGATGAAGACGGAAACAAAGATCCCGCCATGATTACTTTTGTATATAAAACGGGATTGAGTAACAGTCTTGATGGCGAAAGATTTAAACCTGCTAGAAAAAATGCGAAAAAAGAAACAGCAAAAACATCTAATGAATTGTGTTCACATACTGGCAACGAGGATAATAAATTGTATCCACTTAATAGTGACGACACATGTGGAATCGGTCTCGCAACTCATTTTAAAAGAAGACAACTAACCCTTTAGGGTTGTTGTCTTTCTTTTATTTTTTATTGGAAAGGGTTCACAAAAGTATAGTGAATATTAACATTCCCATCAATAGTACAAGTTACTTTTTTCACTAAAGAATGTAGCAGTTTAGTGGTTAAATCTTGAATGGAAGCAAATTCTTTTAATTTAGACTTCAAATCCATTGTAAAGGTTTGGTTTTTACATTCTTCTAACTGAATGTTAATTTGTGCTTTAACCGCTTCAGACTGAGCAATTTTATCAAGATTATTCTTGCTGTACTGTTCATATTGTTCATGTGTAATGATGCCATCACAATAAGAGTCAAAATATTTTTGGTTTCGATCGTTCCAATTGTTAATTTTGCTTTCAACTTGAACAAGTTCGTTCTGCAATTTACGTTGTTTAGAATTTAGTTTTTGTTCAACTTGCTTTAGCAAATCTTCAGTACTAAATCCATTTGTTAGCTCGTTTAAATCATTTAAAATCGCGTACTTTAGTTCTTTTTCTCTAACGATTGTGCGATTTGGGCAAAAGATGTTTCCATGCTTAATGTTTCCACCACAGCGATAACCACGTTGATTTTGTTTATACCACATGCCTTTGCCACAGTTAGAACAATATAATACGTTAGTGAAAAGATGTTTCTTAGGTGCAGTTTTGGTTCGCATACAATTCTTTAACATTGTCTGTACGATTTGAAATACTTCTCTTGAAATAATGGCTTCGTGAGTTCCTTCTAGAATAATCATGTCTTCTTTAGAAACAGGTTTACGCTTAGTTTTCGTTACTGATACTGTTTCTGTACGGTTTTGGACTAAATCACCGCAATAATGTTGATTACTTAAAATTAATTTAATACTTGAAGCATGCCAGTAAACTGTTGCATTGGACTTGTTAGCAATTAATGAAGGAGTAGGTACTTTCTCAAGAGAAAGTTGCTTTGCGATAGAATCCATACCTTGTCCCTCAATATAATCATTATAAATCCGCTTTACAACATTTGGAGTTTCATCTGCGCGGACTTTAAGGACTCCTTTATCACTGTAGTAGCCGTAGGGAGGATTAGATCCTACGAATAAACCTCTTCTGGCTTTTGTTTTCTTAGCTGTTTTGCTTCTCTTACTAGTAGAGATAGATTCATTTTCATATAACCAAGCATATAATCCAAAATTTCTATCGTCTTTTTCTAAAGTGTTAATAGAGCCATCTAGACACACAATATCGATACTATGGTCTAAACATATATCTCTTACTTTGTAAGAAAGTTGGCCGCTTCGAGCTAACCGTGATAATTCTTTAGCAAGGATGACATCAAATTTTCCGTTCTTTCCATCCTCAATAAGTGCTTTTAAACCAGGGCGATTTGATTTAGTACCAGATTGTTTGTCTGTATAAATCTTCGTAATCTCCCAGCCTTTTTCAGCAATATAATTAGTAAAGAGGTCAATTTGATTATGAATTGAAGTTTTTTGTGAATCTAATTCAGTTGATACACGAGCATATATAGCGCATCTCATTTCAAGTTACCACCCCAAAAAAGAGTTAAATGAGATGTTGATAGGGCTACATTAGCAGTATTGACCAATAACTTCATTCTTAAATAACATTTTAGTAAAAGGTTATATGTAATCAATGTCCCTGAATAACTGTGTTTCATAATATGTGTTCTCCCTAGATGAATATTGTTTTATGTATAATTTTCGGCTACATGCCCATAATAATGATAAATGTCCATAATTTACCTAAGGCGGTATCCTGTTATAGTTTGGAAATAGAAAATTATTAACAATAATCCTTGTTTATAAGGGGTTTCTAAAAGGAACTTTATAAACTGAAACCCCTTGTAAACTTTGTTCTATTTTTCAACTATTCAGATGTTGAAATGTTCGGTAACGAATCTATTCGTCACTACTTGATTTAGAAGCCTCTAGAAACTGAAAGATATTATCCTTATATTGAATAAGTGGCTGTTGATCAGTAGAAATAAGTACGCATTCAACGAAGTATAAAATCAGAAGTCGATGCTCAGGTGAGTCTAATTGATACTCCAGAACGTTATCAAATCTTGCAAAAAATTCATTAGATTCAACTGCTAGGTAGTAGCTTTCTAAGACAGTTAATTTTTGCTGGCAAGTCAATAACATGTTTTCGTTCTTAGCCATCATATCTGTAATGTGCAGTTCTAACTCAGGGTCTTTAATGCTTTGAGCTTGTTCTAACTTTTTAAAGAGGCTATGAGCTGTATTTTCAGCTTCACAAATCACTTCTTTAAGGTTCGCTTCAATATTTCTCAGTGTAGTTAAGGTCATTTGTTTATTCTCTTTTGATAAAGTAAGCTGTTGAATGTGTTGAAGAATCAAAGGAACTAAGCGTTTGTGCACTTTATCAATTGATACTTTATAGTCGCAATTTTTACAAATGTAGTAATGGTAGTGATAGGTAACGCCATTACGCTTTGTAGATCCATTTTGCGTAATAAGAGATTGGTGACAATGACTACATCTAATTTTTTTGAGAAATAAAAATGGTGTATCCAATCGTCCAAACTCTTTTTGAATTTGTTTATTGTATGAGTGTAGTTGAAGTTCAAAAGCGCTCATTAATGGCTCATGTGAGTCTTTAAATGTAAATACATTATTTTTATGTTTCCCTTTATGAATATGCCAAGTAAGGTTACCAGTATAAACAGAGTTACCTAAGATCTTTTCTACTGTACTTGTTGGCCACTGTTTTCCTGTAGGAGAGGGGATATTGGCTTCATTTAAAAGAAATGCAATTTTTTTGAAAGAATATCCCCAGGTATAAAGAAATGAAATAAATGAGACAATTTCAGCGTCCTGATTAGGAACAAGTTGCTTATCTACTTGCGTATATCCATAAGGAGCAATTGAACCAGGACGATTTGCTTTTTCTTGTTGAAGCACACCCATTAAGTTATTCAAAGCACGTTCTGACTTAATTTCTGATTCATGTTGAGATAGTAAAAAAATCATTTTTGTATTTAAGCTATTTGGATTGATTGGTTCATTCGATTCTGTCGTATATACGTTTAAATTAGGTAAATATTCCAATAGCGGGCGGTAAAAATCAATTGTAAAAGAATAACCTGTACGATCCATACGAGAAATATCGTGGAAAATGACGATTGAGATATTCATCTCAATCATCTTTTCCTTTAAGTTCATTAGTTGTTTCCTTTGTTTAGCAGATTTAGAGTAAGCACTTGTGGCTTCTTCAATAAAAATAAATTCTTCAGGTACAACCAATTGATTTCGCTTTGCAAATTCGTGGATGTGTTGTTTTTGAATTTCTACACTATTGTTATCTACTTGCTTATGAGAAGAGTAACGGATATATGCAAAAGCCATTTTCAATACAAATTACCTCCTTTAAACACGTACTGATTATTTAAATGTTTTAGGTAGTCAAATCGACTCATTGTAATATTAATTTTTCCAGGGTAAATATCTAAGCGCTCAACAAGCATAGGAGCTAAGGAAAAAAGATTCTTCTGTTTAGATTTAAGTAAGTATTCGGTTGCTAACATAGTTAGCTCCTTATTATCTAGTAGTAACTCTTCCTTTTCATTGACTTCCTTTAGAAGTTGTTGTTGCATATCTTCAAGTTTTGATAGTTCACTGTAAGTTGGAGAATCTCTCCAGTTTGTCAGCTCATCATTCTCTAATATGATTCTTTGACGCAGCTGTTCCTTTTTTCTAGTAATTGCAGATAGTTCCTTATGAATAACTTTGCGCATATTGTTAAAGTATTGCCGAGAATCTTTAATAATTTTACTAGTATCAAGTTCTTGAAGCGCTTTATCTAGGATTCTATTCACCACGCAAGTTAAATCCTGAGTTGATAACAGAATCTTTGGATGGTTAGATTGATTTGAGCAAGTATACCAAGCCTTATCTTCTAAAACGCTAAATTTAAACTTCATTGGCTTTTCACACTTTCCACAATAAGGTTCAAATGTATTCTCATTTAATAATTCCGTCTTTTTATTTGCATACTGTGAAATCATTACATTTTTAGTTTGTAAGTCCTTAAAACTTTTCAACGATAAATATGGTTCAACGTGTTGAAGCTTGTTTTCACCATTACTCAAATCATAACCTGCATAGAACGGATCAGTGGCTAGTTTAAGAAGGTCATCAGGTTTCTTTTTGAGCAACTTCTTATACTTGGTTAATACATTGTCTAATTCCAAAACACTTTTAACTTCGGCAAGTTCTTTAAAGAAATCAATGATGATTGCTGATTTTACTAAATCTTTGATGTATTGTTTAGTTTCTTTTTTTTTTCATATCCAAACTTTTGCGCAGGAAACCTTTTTCTAGCTTCTGCGCTTCTTCTCGCGATATTTTCACCTTCAATATCACCCACAATATTCATTACACCTTCAATCAATGTGCTATCAGATGCTTGTTGATGGCCACTTGAAGTAAAAATAATCTTTACATTATGCTTTTTACACAATGACAAAAAAAGGTTTGCTTCATAGAAATCTCGAAAGAGTCGTGAGCGATCAAACGTGTACAGCACTTTAACCTCGTTATTTTTAATCATTTTAATGAGTTTTTGCATCTTAGGTCGATCCTTAATACTTAATTTATTAGCTGAAACACCATGTTCGTTAATGATAACTAACTGATTCGAAGGATGTTGTTCACGATATGGAGCATCTGCGCTTTCTTGCATACGTAAATCTTGACTTTCTGTACTAATACGACGATGAGCTACGACTTTTAATGTCTTCATTTTTTGTATTTCCCCTTTTTTTATAAAGTATTTTTGACTGTAAGCGAGGAGGGATGTCTAACTGTTCAACGATAATACGTTGAATTAAATGTTGAATCCACAAATTCGCTACGTCATTCACTTCTGAATTAGTTTTTAAATTAA
>NZ_BCVD01000031.1 GCF_001591565.1 Priestia flexa NBRC 15715
GGGGTCAGTCCCGTTCTAAGCAAAAGGTGATTTTTTATTCTGACTAGGAATTTTTAAACACCTTGTCGAAGAAGACATACTAACAACGTCAAGATAGAGAGGTATGTAAATGGCATATCTAAATGAAAAACTTAGTGAAGAAAAAGTATTTAAAGACCCTGTACATCGCTACATCCACGTACGAGACCGATTGATTTGGGAGCTGATCGGTACATCTGAATTTCAGCGTTTACGTCGAATTCGCCAGCTTGGAACAACCTATTTAACGTTTCACGGTGCCGAACATAGTCGTTTTAATCACTCTCTAGGAGTATATGAGATTGTTCGCCGAATCATTGATGATGTGTTTCGAAATCGTCCAGAATGGGACGATGATGAACGACTTCTTTGTTTATGCGCAGCGCTTCTACACGATTTAGGGCATGGTCCATTCTCTCATTCTTTTGAAAAAGTATTTCATCTTGATCATGAAGAGTTTACTCAAGCGATTATTTTGGGGAATACAGAAGTAAACCGTGTATTGAAAAAAGCTGGAGCAGATTTTCCGAAAAAAGTAGCAGAAGTTATTGCAAAAACGTATAAAAATAAGCTGGTTGTAAGCTTGATTTCAAGCCAAATCGACGCCGATCGAATGGATTATTTACAGCGTGATGCCTATTATACGGGGGTAAGCTATGGACACTTCGATATGGAGCGTATCCTGCGCGTAATGCGTCCACAAGAAGATCAAGCTGTCATTAAGCATAGCGGTATGCATGCAGTTGAGGATTACATCATGAGTCGCTACCAAATGTATTGGCAGATTTATTTTCACCCTGTAACTCGTAGTGCAGAAGTTATCTTAACTAAAATTCTACATCGTGCGAAAGAACTTCATCAAAAATCCTATGAGTTTCGCCAGCCACCTGTTCATTTTTACTCTATTTTTAAAGATGAAATATCGCTCGAAGAGTATTTAAGGCTGGACGAGTCTGTTGTCATGTTTTATTTTCAGGCTTGGCAAGATGAAGAAGATAATATTTTAGCGGATTTATGTCGCAGATTTATGAACCGTAACCTATTTAAATACATTGAGTTCAATCCAAACCTTCAAATGAAGATGTGGATGGAGCTAACAACATTATTTAAAAAAGCTGGAATTGACCCTGATTATTATTTAGTTGTTGATTCATCCAGTGACTTACCGTACGACTTTTATCGTCCAGGTGAAGAAGAAGAACGCTTGCCAATCCATTTGTTGATGCCAAATGATGAAGTAAGGGAGCTATCGCGACAGTCTGAAATTGTTGAATCGATTTCGGGGAAAAAACGAACGGATCACAAACTTTATTTTCCACAAGATTTAATTGACCAGCTATCGTCAAAAAGAAAAGTGAAAGAACAAATTTTACAGCTATTAAAAAGTAATTAGAGTTAAATAGTATAGGAGTTGAAAGGGCTGTGTTAAATGATCACGCGAAGATTATTAAAGTGTTCTCAGCAGCGGGAGAAATTGTAGGGAGAAAAAAGCTCCAAAAAATGATTTTTATTGGAAAAAAGCTAGAGTTTCCTTTTTATGAACGCTATAATTTCCATTTTTTTGGTCCATATTCAGAAGAGCTTACCCTTCGAGTAGAAGAATTGTGTAATCTAGGCTTCTTGCAGGAATTGAAAGAAAATAAGGGTGGCTACATGCAGTACCGATACGCGCTAACTCAGGCTGGAAATGAATTCTTAAGCCATTATGAGCTAGAGTTACCCCACCTAGAGGAAGTCATGACGGATATGAACAACCAGTCTTCAAAATTTTTAGAGCTTGTCTCAACGATTTTATACTTTGATGGGTTATCGAAAGAAGAAGTGAGTGAAAAAGTGTTTACGTTAAAGAGTAAACAGAACTATACAGAAGAAGATATTGAACAAGCATATGCATATATTGAAAATTTAAAAGCAGTGACGTTTGACCGTGTTCACTAATACAAAACAAAGCCCTCTGCATCCGTTCAGAGGGCTTTGTTCAATGAATAAACGATATGTAGTTTATTGGTCGCTTAATCGTTTACCGTTTACTGCATAGTGGTTTTTTGACATTTCTTCAATAAAAACCGCAATCTTTTCAGAAGGGGCACCTGTTGTTTCAGATACAGCAGCCGTTACTTTTTCAACAAGGGCTCTTTTTTGATCTTCAGTGCGACCTTCAAGCATTTTTACTGTTACATATGGCATACTAATTTCACTCCTTTTCTTCAGTGTCTTCTTCAGTGTAGTCCTTTTACATTGAAAAATACACCCTCATCTAATGATGAAATAATTAAATTATAGTATACTCGATGTATTATTGTAATTCAGAATGATTATAAAGGAGAGAGCGAGTGAATCAATTTTTAGCTTTTCCGCTTGAATATATTCCGTACGTTGCTATTACGCTAATTATCGCATTTACGCTACATGAATTTGCTCATGCTTTTGTTGCATACAAGTTTGGAGACGAGACGGCAAAGAAACAAGGGCGTTTGACACTATCGCCTCTTTCACATTTAGATCCACTAGGAACAATTCTCCTACTGGTAGTGGGATTTGGATGGGCTAAGCCTGTACCAGTTAATCGCTTTTTCTTTAAGAATCCCCGTCTAGCTGGCGTATTGGTTTCAATTGCAGGGCCGCTTAGTAACTTATTCCTTGCATTTTTAGGGGTTCTTGGTTGGTTTTTGATTTTGCAGTTTGCGGGTTATATAGATCCACTATATAAGTTTTTTAATATGTTTATCACCATTAATATTGTTTTATTTTTATTTAATTTGCTGCCATTTCCGCCGCTCGATGGCTACCGTATCGTAGAAGATCTTGTTCCAAACACAGTGCGAGCAAAAATGACGCAGTATGAGTCGTGGGGAATCTTGTTATTTTTAGTGTTAATTATTACACCGCTCGATCGCTATATCATTGCCCCTATATATGACATTGGAATCCCATTTTTTGTTGAGCTATTTCAACAACTTCTGGGACCTTTATTAACTTAAGTAAGGAGCGTTTTAACAATGGATCAACCGAAAAAAAAGAAGAATATTGGATTTAATATTATTAAGAATGATTCAACAGATGGACATGGAGGCTTTGGGGTTGGTGCGCTAAGCTTAGAAAATATTTCACCTGTTTTTGTATGCCCATCAGACGAAGAAGCTTTTGTTGATATCGGTGCGATGCATGCTCGAAGCGTGGTTGAAAAGGGAATTAAGTTTTTATCCAACAAAGACGAAGTTCCTAACGGCAAGCTCTATTGGCTTGTCTGGGTAACCATTGACCGCAATCCAGCAGGCCCTTATTATGCTGGCGTAACGGCATGTGAAATGACCGTAGATCGTGAAATTCGCCGCGGTTATAAGTCGCTTCCAGAGCATGTAAATAAGATGGATAAATCTATGAAGCGTCGCATTATGGTAGACGAAATGGATAATAAGTCAAAAGCAATCTTAAAAGATTTTCTATCTGCTCATGATAAGGAAATATGGGAACGTTCTAGTGATGAACTAAAAGAAGCTTTATCATAAAAAGGAGAGGCCCTCAGCTTAGACTGAGGGCCTCTCCTTTTTAAAACCAATCGCGGAGGCGATGAAAGAATCCATCTTGTTCTTTCTGCTTCTGTGGCGCCTGGTTTTTCTCTTCAGAAACGCCTTTATCGCGACAATACGTAGTCGGTTGAGTACCTGTTAAATAGTATGCTTTATATTTTTTCGAACAGGACTTTGTTGCGATATCCCCCGTTTCGGGGTTAATATTTACGCTGACTAACCCTTTTGGTGCTTTGAATGCTTGTTTCTTCTTTCCTTCAAGCGCATCTTCCATAAACAATGCCCACATTTTTTTTGCATAAGCTTTTTCTTCAACACGCTCAATCTGTTTGCCTTGGTCATAGCCTACCCAAACACCTGATACAAGCTGAGGGGTGTAGCCAATCATCCAGCTATCTGTCGGCGTAGTACCAGATTTACCAGCATAATCTCTTGACAAGTATTTTAGAATTGGCTTTCCAGTTACTGTTGTATAGCCGTTTAATTCTTTTTGGAACATGCCTGTCATCAAATGCGTTGTTAGAAATGCTAATCGCTTGTCAACAATTTGTTTCTTTTCTTGAGGTGCTTCATACACCATGTCTCCATCAGCTGTTTCAATGCGCTTAATGAATGTTGGTGAAATTTCTTTTCCACCGTTTGCAAAAATGCCATATGCATTGACCATATCAATCACGCGAACAGGAGATGTTCCAAGAGCAAGGGACGGTACCTGCTTCAGTGGAGTTGAAACTCCTAATGACTTAGCCGTTTCGACCAATCGGTGCTCCCCGATAAATAAATGTGTTTTAACAGCATAGATGTTATCTGACAGCGCAATAGCCTGTGCTAGTGTAATGGGATTGTTTGCATAGTAGCTGTTATAGTTACTGGGTTTATATGTTGAAACCCCATCATCTAACGTGAAGGTTGTCTCTTCACTTTGCATCGCGGTAGATTCCGTAAAGCCGTCTGCTAAAGCAGCATAATATAAGAATGGCTTCATCGTAGAGCCCGGCTGGCGCACAGCTTGAGTTGCTCTGTTGAATGGGCTTTTCTTATAATCTCTACCGCCAATGAGCGCTTTAACTGCACCTGTTTTTGGATCCATTGCGACAAATGCTGTTTGAATATCAGAATCTTTATTCATAACGGTATTCATTGCTTCTTCTGCTTTCTTTTGCACGTCAATATCAAGCGTTGTGTAAATGCGTAAGCCATTTGAATGAATCATTGCTTCTGTAATTCCCAATTCATTCGTTAACTGAGATAAAGCTGCACTCATGAAGTAAGACGCATCTTGTTTCTTTGCGTTTGCTTCATCTTGTGCTTTTTTTGCATAGAACAAAGGTGTTACAAATGCTTTATCCGCTTCTTTTTGTGAAATTTTTCCTTGGTCAACAAGTAAGTTTAAGATGATGCGCTGACGCTCTTTTGCATTTTCTTCATGAAGCAGAGGAGAATAGTAAGTAGGCCCTTTCGGAATCCCAGCTAGCATACTAGCTTCACTTAGCGTTAAGTCCTTTGCTTTTTTATTAAAATACGTTTTTGAAGCAGCCTCGACTCCATAGGCGCCGTGTCCATAGTAAATGGTATTTAAATAACCTTCAAAAATTTTATCCTTGTCGTAATTAAATTCCAGGCGAATGGTATAAAGCGCTTCTTGGAATTTTCTTGTCCATGTTTTATCGTGTTCTAAAAAAAGATTTCGTGCGTACTGCTGCGTAATTGTGCTAGCACCTTGTACCTTACTCATTGCTTTAATATCGGCAACAATTGCCCCGCCAATACGTTTAATATCAAAGCCGTTATGATCATAAAACCGCTTGTCTTCAACTGCTAATGTAGCTTCTTTAATATTGTCAGATACGCTTTCTAGAGGGACCCAATAGCGTTTTTGACCGTTGTGTAATTCGTCTAATACTTTGCCATTGCTGGAATAGAAAATAGCGGTTTGCGGGACAGTTAGCGTAGGTGGACCAGCGATTTTGGCATATAAAAATATACTGATATAAGCAATCCCGATACATACAGTACATAAAAGTGCAAGAACAAGTAGAATGCGAAAAAGACGTCTAGCTTTCTTAAAGTGTTCAATTAATACAGTTTCCATTGTCATCACCTCATGAGTTAACTCCTTCGTTTCCTAAAAAAGTTACGTTTTAAAGGGTACCCAGATTGATACAGTCTTTTTATTATCAAAAGATTTTTTTTACGAGCTAGATCCATTTATTTAAGCCTTTTAATGTGTAGGTTTATATAGGTAGTTTAGGTAAATATAGGCTTTTGAAATGAGGTTATAGCAATTTAAAGGAATATATAGTTTAGTATGAAAAAGAAAAAGCTCTTTTAAACCTAGAAGTCTAAAAAAAACCTTTGCTTTTCACTTAAATTCATCTATACTTTTTTTCATGTTTGTATAAATTATGTTAGGGTAATCTATGCATAGGCTAAATTCTCAAAATAGAAGGGAAGAGTTTAAATGGAATTATGGTTTACTGAGAAACAAACGAAGAATTTCGGAATTACGGCGAAAATTAAGCGCACTTTACATACAGAACAAACTGAGTTTCAAAAGCTAGACATGATTGAAACAGAAGAGTTTGGTAACATGCTAGTTCTTGATGGAATGGTAATGACAACTCAAAAAGATGAGTTTGTTTATCATGAAATGGTGGCACACGTGCCATTATTTACACATCCCAATCCTGAAAATGTCTTAGTAGTAGGCGGCGGAGATGGTGGCGTAATCCGTGAAGTATTAAAGCATCCTAGCGTAAAGAAAGCGACGCTAGTTGAAATTGATGGAAAAGTTATTGAATACTCTAAGAAGTATTTACCGGAGATTGCTGGTGAATTGGAGAATGAGCGCGTTGAGGTAAAGGTCGGCGACGGCTTTATGCATATCGCAGAAAGCGAAAATGAATATGATGTTATTATGGTTGATTCAACTGAGCCAGTAGGTCCAGCGGTGAATTTATTTACAAAAGGCTTCTACGCTGGGATTTCAAAAGCGTTAAAAGAAGACGGAATTTTTGTAGCTCAAACGGACAACCCTTGGTTTACTCCAGAGTTAATTACAAACGTACAGCGTGATGTAAAAGAAATTTTCCCGATTACTCGTCTTTATATAGCAAACATTCCAACGTATCCAAGTGGTCTGTGGACGTTCACAATCGGTTCTAAGAAGCATGATCCACTAGAGGTTAGTGAAGATCGCTTTATTGATATCGAAACAAAGTATTACACGAAAGAGCTTCATAAAGCAGCATTTGCTTTACCGAAGTTTGTAGCAGATTTAGTAAAATAAGGTGAAGCTTCAATTGGTGGGAGGCTTCATCTCCCGCTCATTGTTAGTGCAACCAATCGGGCTTTTAAGGACAGTGTAGCCCTCTGCTTATCTTCCAGCGATTTTCCCTGAGCTTGGAAGCGGAAGCCTTACTGCCAGTTAAGCTCGGATAAAGTACAAACCATAGACAAGATGTCAGTCAAAAGGCTTGGCGTCTTGTTTTTATGACAAGGAGGCATTCTCATGCGTTTTGATGAAGCATATTCAGGTAATGTATTTATAAAAAGTCACCCTAGCTTTGAAGAAAGCGAAGCCGTACTATACGGTATGCCAATGGATTGGACAGTAAGCTACCGACCGGGGTCTCGCTTTGGTCCAACTCGTATTCGCGAAGTATCAATTGGGTTAGAAGAATATAGCGCATATTTAGATCGTGAGCTTGAAGAAGTAAAATATTTTGATGCTGGTGATATTCCACTTCCTTTTGGAAATGCACAGCGAAGCATCGACATGATTGAGGGCTATATCGATGAGCTATTAGCAGCCGATAAGTTTCCGCTTGGAATGGGTGGCGAGCACTTGGTTTCATGGCCAGTTATGAAAGCGATGTATAAGAAATATCCGGATCTTGCTATCATTCATATGGATGCGCATACGGATTTACGTGAAGAGTATGAAGGTGAACCTTTGTCTCACTCCACACCAATTCGTAAAATTGCCGAGCACATTGGGCCAAGCAACGTTTATTCATTTGGTATTCGTTCAGGTATGAAAGAAGAATTTGTATGGGCGAAAGAGAACGGCATGCATATTTCTAAATTTGAAGTATTAGAACCTTTAAAAGAAATCTTACCTAAGCTAGCGGGCCGTCCAGTTTATGTAACGATTGATATCGATGTGTTAGATCCAGCCCATGCCCCAGGTACAGGTACAGTAGATGCGGGGGGCATAACATCAAAAGAGCTATTAGCATCTATTCATGAGATTGCTAAATCAGATATCCGCGTTGTGGGTGCAGACTTAGTAGAAGTTGCTCCAATCTATGATTCCTCTGAGCAAACGGCCAATACAGCTAGTAAGCTTATTCGTGAAATGATTTTAGGTTGGGTTCAAAAGCGCTAAACAAATATATAGAAGAGTAGGTTGCATTGATAGAAATGTGGCCTACTCTTTTTTACAAAATGAGCGAAAACTTGAAGTATTATTGAATTCTTGTCTCGGAATGTTTATACTATTTAAGTTATAAAGTATTCGTAAAAATTAAGGAAGTGTCTTGAGATGAATAACGCTTCAACGATTAAAAAGCCAATCGCAATTAAGATTGTGACAGACATTCGAGACGGACAGATGAAGGAAACAACGGCGGTTGAGGCTCAAGGAACGTATTATAAAAAAGACGAAGTGGTTTATTTAACGTATACGGAGCATCAAGAAGAAGTAGGGGATATTAAAACGTTACTGAAGATTAAAGAGGATGAAGTAACGATTAACCGTACCGGTGCCGTAAAAATGAAGCAGTCTTTTCGTAAAAAAGTTAAGCTTGAAGGAACGTATATGAGTCCTTATGGTCGTATGGATATGATGACATATGCTCATAACATTGAATATAAAAAGCTCCAAAAAAGAGGTCATCTCTTTTTTACGTACGATTTGACATTGCAAGGTCAATCGGTAGGGAAGTACGCTGTAACGATAACATTCAAGGAGGAAGAACATGAACATTGTTGAACAAGTGCAAAGTAAGTTAAAAGCTGAGATTCAAGATGCAGTTGTAAAAGCTGAGTTAGCAACAAAAGATCAGCTACCAGAAGTCGTGTTAGAAGTACCAAAAGATAAAGCCCACGGTGATTATTCTACAAATATGGCGATGCAGCTTGCACGAATTGCAAAAAAAGCACCTCGCGCTATTGCAGAAGAGCTAGTAGCACAGTTTGATAAATCAAAAGCTTCAATTGAAAAAATTGAAATTGCGGGCCCTGGATTTATTAACTTTTACATGAACAACTCATATTTAACAGAATTAATTCCAACCATCTTAAAAGCAGGAGAAGCTTATGGTGAATCAAACGTTGGAAACGGTGAAAAAGTTCAGGTTGAGTTTGTATCAGCAAACCCAACAGGAGATTTGCATTTAGGGCATGCTCGCGGCGCAGCTGTAGGAGATTCTTTATGTAATGTTCTTGCTAAGGCAGGTTATGATGTATCTCGTGAATATTATATCAATGATGCTGGTAACCAAATTAACAACTTAGCGTACTCAGTGGAAGCGCGTTATATGCAGGCTTTAGGTATGGACAAAGAAATGCCTGCCGATGGCTACCATGGTGAAGATATTATCAACATTGGTAAAGAGTTAGCTGAAAAGTATGGAGATCAGTATGCAAAAGCTGATGAAAAAGAGCGCTTTGAGTTTTTCCGCCAGTACGGATTAGATTATGAGTTGGAAAAATTGAAGCGTGATTTAGAGCAATTTCGTGTAAAATTCGATGTATGGTACTCTGAGACATCTCTATATAAAAACGATAAAATTCAAGTTGCGCTTGATACGTTAAAGCAACAAGGTCACGTTTATGAAGAAGAAGGAGCAACATGGTTCCGTTCAACAACATTTGGTGATGATAAAGACCGAGTATTAATTAAAAACGATGGTTCATTTACTTACTTAATGCCGGATATCGCTTATCATCAAGACAAAATTCAGCGTGGCTTTGACAAGTTAATCAACATTTGGGGTGCTGACCACCACGGTTACATTCCGCGTATGAAAGCTGCAATCCAAGCCCTTGGTTATGGAAAAGATACGCTAGAAGTTGAAATTATTCAAATGGTTCAGCTGTATCAAAACGGTGAAAAGATGAAGATGAGTAAGCGTACAGGTAAAGCTGTAACGATGCGAGACCTTGTAGAAGAGGTTGGCCTAGACGCAACTCGCTACTTCTTTGCAATGAGAAGTGGAGACACGCACTTAGACTTCGACTTAGACTTAGCAGTTTCTCAATCCAACGAAAATCCGGTATATTATGCACAATATGCACATGCTCGTATTTGCAGTATCTTAAAGCAAGGTGCTGAAATTGAAGCATTAACAAAAGGAAACGTAGAGTATACGCTAATTCAGTCTGAGAAAGAAATGGACCTACTAAAGAAAATTGGTGAGTTTCCACAAGCTGTTTCTGAAGCGGCAACAAAACGCATTCCTCACCGTATTACAAACTATATCTTTGACTTAGCATCAACGTTCCACAGCTTCTACAACGCAGATAAAGTTATTGACACAGATAATATCGAAACAAGTAAAGCACGCTTAGAGCTTATCAAAGCAGTGCAGGTTACTCTACAAAATGCATTGAAATTAATTGGTGTTTCGGCTCCTGAAAAAATGTAATAAAAGATCCCCTTTCAAAGGGGGTTTTTTTATATCTTTAGCGTAGCTCCACCAATTCTTTTTACACCGCGAATTTTGGATAAGTCCTCTACAAGCTTTAATAGTGCTTGGTCTTTTAGTTTCGCTTCAATCATCACATCAAAATTTTGATTCAGCTCTTTGGCTAGTTGGAAAAAAGGCTTCACAAACTCAGAAGATACGTAATCAGCATGACTGCGAAATGCTTTTTCGGACTTTGGTGAAGAGATATGTACCTTAGGTCTGATATTTACATGCTTCCAGGTTTCAAAAATCCGTGGTAGTAAATCTTCAAGAGGCTGTGTTCCCAAGTTTGCTTGATGGTGGTGAAAGTCAAATACAAGCGGAATTTGCTCTTTTTCACAAACTTCTAACGTTTCTTCTGTTGTGTAGGTTTTATCATCGTTTTCAAGCGTCATCTGCTTTTTAATATGCATTGGAAGCTTCTTTAAGTTTTGTTGAAAACGCTCCAAGGCCTTAACCTTATCTCCGTAAGCTCCACCAACATGAATGTTAATTAACGATCCATCTACCACATCCATTGCTTCTAGCATTTGATAGTGATAGTTCATATCTAAAACAGCATTGTCAGTAATCTGCGGCTTATCACTCGTAAACAAAGTGAACTGGTTAGGATGAAAGCTTACCCGTAGATGATGAGACTTTACTAAGTGACCAAGTTCTTTCCATTCTTGTTGAAAAGGTGTTACAAAATCCCATGCGACTTCAGGATGAGTAGCTAAAGGAACAAGGGAAGAAGAAAGACGGTAAAGCATGATTTCATGTGCAATGTTATAATGTAAAGCTCGTTTTGTATGGTACAAGTTCTGTTGCGTAACTTCATATAACTTCTCTATGCGTTCCTCTTTTGAGAGTTTACTCCAGCGTGCAAACGTTAACGTTTTTGCAGGTGAGCAGTCCCACAAGGACAAAGCGTGGGAAACATAGCCAAATCTGACATTCATGTCTGTTAACTCCTTTTCATAGCTATAAAAGTGGGGATATAAACGTAGCTACCCCTTGTTTAAATTTATCAAACCAAGTCCGCTTTTTTATATCAGATAAAGAAAGAAGAGGACAGTCGTGTAAACAGGTGTGGAACGTTTCTTTTACATGCTTAATAAAAACAGGGTCAAAGATAAAGCAATTGATTTCTCCGTTTAAAAACAAGCTTCTTTTATCAAAGTTAGCAGTTCCCACATCACAAATTCGCTCATCAGCAATCATCACTTTTCCGTGATAGAAACCATAATAAAATTGATGAATCTGGCACCCCGCTTCGACTAAAGCAGGAAGATAAGAGAAGGCTGCATCGCGAACGAGTGGGTGATCTGCTCTCATTGGGATAAGGATATACACCGTTACGCCTCGTTTACGCGCTTTTAAAATAGCCGCCATTAAAGATTCTGTTGGGATAAAATAAGGAGTTCCAATACAAAGTTCATTTTTTGCTTCATTGATGATGTGCAAGAAATGATCTTCTAAGGAAACACCTTCCGTTGAGCGGAATTGCACGATTTGCATAGAGGGGTCTTTTATTTGTCTGTCAATTACCTCTTCGTGCTGCTCTTCATCGTTCATAGATGAGCTCCAATCTCTTAAAAACTGCGTTTGCAAATCATTTACTGCTTCTCCCGTTACTTTTAAGTGATAATCTTTCCACGTTCCTAATGTGGGATCTAAGCCTAAATATTCTTGGCCAATATTAAACCCTCCAATGTAGCCGATGGACTGGTCGATAATAGTCATTTTTCGATGATTCCTTGCGTTTATTGTATAAAATAAATAAGGGAATTTTAGCCGACGACTAAATGAAAACTTCACTCCGCAAGCCAGAAGGTGTTTTCTCATCTTCCGATTGAGCTTTATGCTACCGATGCGGTCAACGAGTAGCCGAACGTCAACTTGCTGACTTGCCTTTTCGCAGAGAAGATCCACAAATTTTTTGCTAACCTCATCGTTTTTGACAATATAAAAAGAAATGTGAATGGAATGTTTTGCTTGTTCGATTGATTTAAACAAGTCATTGTAAAACTTCGTTCCATCAGTGAAAAGTTTGAGAGATGCTTGACGCATTGGAAATGTACGCTCTTTTTGCATGAGTTCCTTTTTGCCAACACCTAAATCAATGGCAAACCATGCGACAATCAAAATAACGATTAAAATAATTACAGTAGCCAACATTTCCTTTCCCACCCTCCATCAACCGAATAATTCACGATAATCATCTTATTTCTGTTCTTAGTTTCACCTCGTTTAAATAGAATATGAACAAAAAAGAAAGAAAATATATTGACTGAATGTTCATTCATTATATAAAATGAAGAAAAGTTCATTATTTTCTAAATTTTCATCAGGGAGAAGGAGGGAATTATGTGTCAGCTTTATTGTGGGCCAATTTAATTTTATTTCTAATTGTAACCGCTTACGCAGGGTCGTTGTTTATTTACTTAATTCGAACGAGGTTAATGTACATCCAATTAGGTAAGAAAGTGGAGTTTGATCAAAAACTAAAAGAAAGACTGAACAAAGTATGGGTAAATGTTTTTGGCCAAAAAAAATTATTAAAAGATAAGAAAAGTGGAATCATCCACGTTCTTTTTTTCTACGGATTTATTCTAGTTCAGTTCGGTGCGATTGATTTTATTTTAAAGGGGTTAGTTCCTGGAGCGCATCTGCCATTAGGTCCGCTATATCCAGGCTTTACATTCTTTCAAGAAATTATAACTGTCTTGATTTTAGTTGCGGTTATATGGGCTTTTCATCGCCGTTATGTTGAAAAGCTTGTTCGATTAAAAAGAGGGTTTAAATCAGGTTTGGTTCTTTTGTTTATTGGTAGCTTGATGCTTTCAGTACTAATTGGAAATGGGATGTCACTAATCTGGCACAACCATGACTTAGCGTGGACTGAGCCAATTGCATCATCCGTTGCCTTTCTTTTGAATGGAATTGGCGAAACCGCATCTATTGTCATCTTCTATGTAGCATGGTGGATTCACTTACTTGTTTTATTAGCATTTTTAGTTTACGTACCGCAGTCTAAGCATGCCCATTTAATTGCAGGTCCAGCGAACGTGTTTTTCAATCGCATTTCTAAGCCAGGGAAGTTAGAGAAAATCGATTTTGAAGACGAGTCTCAAGAAACATTTGGTGTAGGGAAAATTGAAGATTTTACACAAAACCAACTCATCGACTTATATGCATGCGTAGAGTGTGGACGATGTACAAACATGTGTCCAGCGACTGGGACAGGGAAAATGCTTTCACCGATGGATTTAATTTTGAAACTACGCGATCACTTGACTGAAAAGGGTGCTGTCGTAACGTCCAGAGCGCCTTGGGTGCCTACGTATGCTTTTGCCAATACAAAAGGAAACCAGCTTGCGGTCATGGGAGCAAGCCAAAGCAGCAGCGAAGTAGCAGCTACTTTGGAATACAACCCGTCTTTAATAGGAGAAGTCATTACAGAGGAAGAGATTTGGGCGTGTACGACCTGTCGTAATTGTGAAGATCAGTGTCCAGTAATGAACGAACATGTGGATAAAATCATTGATCTTCGTCGCTTTTTAGTTTTAACAGAAGGGAAAATGGATCCGGATGCTCAAAGAGCGATGACGAACATCGAGCGTCAAGGAAATCCATGGGGATTAAATCGTAAAGAAAAAGAAACTTGGAGAGAAATGCGAGAAGATATTCATGTACCGACGGTTAAAGAAATGAAGAAGAGTGGAGAAGAATTTGAATATTTATTTTGGGTCGGTTCGATGGGAGCTTACGATAATCGAAGTCAAAAGATTGCGCTTGCTTTTGCAAAACTGCTAAATGAAGCAGGAGTTAAGTTTGCTATCTTAGGAAACAAAGAGAAAAACTCTGGAGATACGCCGCGTCGATTAGGAAACGAGTTCTTATTCCAAGAGTTAGCTTCTAAGAACATTGAGGAATTTGAAAAGAACGAAGTGAAAAAGATTGTCACGATTGATCCTCATGCATATAACATTTTCAAAAATGAATATCCAGACTTTGGGTTAGAAGCAGAAGTGTATCATCATACGGAGCTTTTAGCACAGCTTGTGAAAGAAGGAAAGTTAAAGCCCAACTTTCCAATTGAAGAAACCGTTACGTTTCATGATTCCTGCTATTTAGGCAGATATAACGAAGTATATGACCCGCCGCGTGAAATTTTAAAAGCAATTCCAGGAGTGAAAATGGTTGAGATGGCTCGAAATCGTGAAAGTGGAATGTGTTGTGGTGCAGGAGGAGGGCTCATGTGGGCAGAAGAGACCTCTGGTCAACGAATCAACGTCGCGCGTACAGAACAAGCCTTGGAAGTAAACCCAGGCATTATTAGCTCTGGCTGTCCGTACTGTTTAACGATGATTAGCGATGGTACAAAAGCGAAAGAAGTTGAAGAAAAAGTAGGAACATATGATGTAGCAGAGCTCTTAGAAAAATCAATTTTTGGCATAAACGAAGCAAAACAACCTGTATGATAAGGGAGTTTATTACAGAAGGATGAAGGTTTAAAGCCCCCAAATGCTACTAAAAGAACGGGGGCTACAACCTTGTAAGAGATAGAGATTTTGTTTGTCATCAAGTTGAGCAAACGTTCAATAGGAAAAGGGGGAGTTATAGATGAGGAGATCTGTCATTGTCAGTGCTGTGCGTACACCTTTTGGTAAATTAGGAGGAGCTTTAAGCTCACTAACTGCCTCAGAGCTCGGTGGCCACGCTATAAAATCCGCGGTTCAGCATGCTGGTGTAGAAGCGGAAAACATTGATTCGGTTATTATGGGCTGTGTGCTTCAAGGGGGGCAAGGACAATTGCCATCTCGTCAAGCGTTGCATCATGCTGGTTTACCTTGGAGTGTGCAAACAGAAACCATTAACAAAGTATGTGCATCAGGAATGAGAAGCGTGATGTTAGCAGATCAGTATATTCGTTTAGGAGAAGCTTCAGCGGTTGTGGCCGGAGGAATGGAGTCTATGAGCAATGCACCATATCTGTTACCAAAAGCAAGATGGGGCTTTCGAATGGGAGATGGCCAAGCGAAAGATTTGATGATTCATGATGGCTTAACATGTAGCTTTACAGGAGTTCATATGGGGACTTACGGAAATCGATTGGCAAGTGAACTGAATATTTCCCGGGAAAAGCAAGATGAATGGGCATTGCGTAGTCATCAGCTGGCCGTTCAAGCTGAGAAAGAGGGGAAGTGGCAGGATGAGCTTGTGGCCATTGATGTAAAGACGCGTAAAGGAACAGAAGTAGTTAAGCAAGATGAAGGGCCTCGTCATGATACTTCATATGAGAGACTTAGCACACTGCGACCAGTATTCAATCATGACGGAACAATTACTGCGGGAAACGCACCTGGTGTAAATGATGGCGCAGCAGCTCTACTTGTAATGGACGAAGAAGAAGCAAAGAAAAATGGTTATCAACAAATGGCAACAATTGTAGGTCATACATCATTAGCTGTTGAGCCACAAAACTTCCCTATTACGCCAGGGTTAGTAATAGAGAAGTTGTTAAAGCGTTGCAATAAAACCGTTCAAGATATTGATTTATTTGAGATTAATGAGGCTTTTGCAGCCGTAGCGCTTATGAGTATGCAGGTAGCGAACTTACCCGCTGATAAAGTGAACGTAAACGGAGGAGCTATCGCACTTGGCCATCCAATTGGAGCAAGCGGAGCGAGGATTCTAGTTACTCTTATTCACGAACTAAAGCGCCGTGGGGGTGGCTTAGGAATTGCGGCAATTTGTAGTGGCGGTGGCCAAGGGGACGCTGTGATGGTAGAAGTACATTAAAAAGGGGAGAAGGTCATGGATATTAAGAACGTACTTGTAATCGGAGCAGGACAAATGGGACTAGGAATTGCTCAAGTTTTTATGACGTCAAATTACCACGTTTCACTTTACGATATGTCAGAAGAACAGATCAAAAAAGGAATCGCATTTATCGATAAGCAATTAAATCGTCAAGTAGAAAAAGCAGCTATGACAAAAGTTGAAAAGGATGAAGTTATGAATAGGCTTTATCCAATTTCGTCCCTTTCTAATGCAGCGCAAGTGGATTTAGTAGTGGAAGCCGTCGTGGAGAAAATGGAGGTTAAGCAATCACTCTTCAAAGAGCTAGATCAACTTATGCCACCTCATACAATCTTGGCTACCAATACATCTTCACTGCCTATTACAGAAATTGCAGCCGCAACGAGCCGACCTCAACAAGTCATTGGAATGCATTTTATGAACCCAGTACCTGTGATGAAGTTAGTTGAAATTATTCGAGGGTTAGCTACAAGCGATGAAGTGTATAAAGTGATTCACGAAACGTCTGAGCGCTTAAATAAAGTTCCCGTAGAAGTAGAAGATTTTCCTGGATTTGTATCAAACCGAATTTTGATGCCGATGGTTAATGAAGCCATTTATACGTTATATGAAGGTGTTGCAAGGAAAGAAGATATTGATGCAGTGATGAAGCTTGGCATGCGCCATCCAATGGGACCGCTGACGCTAGCTGATTTTATTGGCTTAGATACCTGTCTATTTATTATGGAAACACTTCACAAAGGATTTGGAGACGATAAATATCGACCGTGTCCGTTGCTAAGAAAATATGTAAAAGCAGGTTGGCTAGGAAAGAAAGTAGGCCGTGGCTTTTTTACATATGACAAGTAAGGAGTGGTGAGATGCTTGCTTTTACGGATAAACAGCTCAGCTTTCAACACCTCATTCGTAAATTTGTTGCGGATGAAGTGATAAAAGTGGTTCCAAAAATGGAAAACGGAGAGTTTCCAAAAGAGACCTTAAAAGTAATGGGAGATGCAGGCCTACTTGGGATTCCCATTCCAAAGGTTTACGGTGGTCAAGAGCTCGATTTTATTTCATATACCATGGCAATTCATGAAATATCCAAAGTAAGCCCTGCTTTAGGCGTTATTTTATCCGTTCATACGTCCGTTGGTACTAATCCAATCCTTCGTTTTGGAACGGATGAACAAAAGCAGAAGTATGTCACGAAATTATCCCGAGGAATATATTTAGGCGCTTTTGCTTTAACCGAACCAAATGCAGGATCTGATGCATCTAGTCTAAAAACAAATGCTGAGAAACAAGGAAACCACTATATTGTAAACGGTTCCAAAGTTTTTATTACAAACGGCGGAGAAGCAGATACGTACATTATGTTTGCAAAAACTAACAGCAGCTTAGGTTCCAAAGGAATCACGGCTTTTATTGTAGAGAAAAATATGGTTGGGTTTCACGTTGGAAAAGATGAAAAGAAGATGGGCTTGCATGGATCTCGTACTGTGCAGTTGCACTTTGAAAATATGAAAGTACCAGTTTCTAATCGCCTTGGGAATGAGGGAGAGGGCTTTAAGATTGCGATGGCCAACTTAGATGCAGGGAGAATTGGCATTGCAGCGCAGTCCCTGGGAATTGCAGAAGGAGCCCTTTATGAAGCGAACAAAAATATAGTATTCACGGAAGAAAAGGAGAGTATTCTTCAACAAGGAAAGCTTGCTGATATGGAAACTCAAGTGGAAGCAGCTCGGCTACTCGTTTATCGCGCAGCTTATTTATATCAGCAAGGCATGAAGTGTACAAAACAAGCTTCAATGGCAAAGCTTTTTGCTTCGCAAGCTGCAATGAATCTTACGACGGAAACCATTCAACTTATTGGAGTTGGAGCAGTGATACAAGGAAATGTTGTAGAACGTTTATTCCGAGATGCAAAGGTATGTGAAATTTATGAGGGAACAAGTGAAATTCAGCGTATCGTAATCAGTAAATCTTTATAAACTGGGGGAGTTTAACATGTATTTTAAACTATCAGAAGAGCATGAAATGATTCGTAAAATGGTTCGAGATTTTGCTAAGAATGAGGTAGGACCTACAGCTGAAGAGCGAGATGAAGAAGAGCGTTTTGACCGAGAGATTTTTCGAAAAATGAGTGAGTTGGGATTAACTGGCATTCCGTGGCCTGAAGAGTATGGGGGAATTGGAAGTGACTATTTAGCGTATTGCATAGCTGTTGAGGAGCTATCACGCGTATGTGCATCAACAGGGGTGACATTGTCAGCCCATACATCTCTTGCTGGGTGGCCAATCTTTAAGTTCGGGAGCGAAGAGCAAAAGCATACGTACTTAAAGCCCATGGCGCAAGGAGAAAAAATAGGTGCTTACGGACTTACTGAGTCGAGTGCAGGATCTGATGCGGGAGGCATGAAAACGACCGCTGTAAAAGAAGGCGATTTCTATGTATTAAACGGCTCGAAAATCTTTATTACAAACGGTGGAGAAGCGGATATTTATGTCGTATTTGCCCGCACAAATCCGGAAGAAAAACAAAAAGGAACGAGCGCATTCATTGTGGAGAAGGATATGGAAGGATTCTCTGTTGGAAAGAAAGAAAAGAAGCTAGGCATTCGTTCATCGCCCACAACGGAAATTATTTTTGAGAACTGCCGAGTGCCAAAAGAGAACCTACTGGGTAAGGAAGGAGACGGCTTTAAAATTGCCATGATGACGTTGGATGGTGGTCGAAACGGTATTGCTGCTCAAGCGGTAGGGATTGCTCAAGGAGCTCTAGACGCAGCAGTTGCGTACGCAAAAGAGCGTCACCAGTTTGGTAAACCAATTATTGCACAGCAGGGAATTGCGTTTAAGTTAGCTGATATGGCAACCAGTATTGAGGCATCACGCTTATTGACGTATCAAGCAGCTTGGCTAGAAGGAGAGGGGCTACCTTACGGAAAAGAATCAGCCATGTCGAAACTCTATGCAGGTGATACTGCTATGAAAGTCACGACAGAAGCTGTTCAAGTATTTGGTGGATACGGATATACAAAGGATTATCCAGTTGAGCGATATATGCGTGATGCGAAGATTACCCAAATTTATGAAGGGACTCAAGAGATTCAGCGTTTAGTTATTTCTCGTTACCTTTCAAAATAAAGAGCGGAGAAGGTGGATGTTAATGAGCAAAAGGGAAGTGCTTACCTCTATTAAGGATGAGCGGTTAATTGAAGAAAGACGGACGCAGATGGTGAAAGGCGCAGTTAGTCTTTTTAAAGAAAAAGGTTTTCATCGAACGACCACGAGAGAAATCGCAAAATCATCAGGTTTTAGTATCGGTACGCTTTATGAATACATCCAGTCAAAAGAAGATGTTCTTTATTTAGTTTGCGACAGCATTTATGAAGAGGTAAGAGAGCGCTTAGAAGAAGAGATGCACCTTGAAGGCTATACGGTTCAATGCTTAGAAAAGGCAATTACGCATTATTTTAAGGTTATTAACGAACTTCAAGATGAAGTCCTTGTTATGTACCAAGAAGCAAAATCATTATCAAAGGATGCTCTTCCTTATGTATTAAAGAAAGAGCTTGAGATGGTGGGCATGTTTGAGACATTAATCCGTGGTTGCATCCAAAGCGAGCAATTCCTTCTAGATGACAAAGAGATAAAGCTGCTATCCCATCATATTTTTGTCCAGGGGCAGATGTGGGCATTTAGACGTTGGTGGCTGCAGCAACACTATACGCTGGAAGAATACACAAACATACAGCTGAAGTTTTTGCTAAAAGATTTTTCAGTCCAATCTGTTTAATGGGGAGGCATTATTATAATGGAGCAAAAGAAAAGAGTACGTTTTGTAACGGCGGCTAGCTTATTCGATGGCCATGATGCGTCCATTAATATCATGAGGCGTATTTTGCAATCGTTAGGAGTGGAAGTCATTCACTTAGGCCATAACCGATCTGTTGAAGAGATTGTGAACGCGGCCATACAGGAGGATGTTCAGGGAATTGCTGTTTCGTCATACCAAGGAGGTCACGTCGAGTACTTTAAATATATGTATGATTTGCTAAAAGAGAAAGGCGCTTCCCACATTCGTATTTATGGAGGAGGTGGTGGGGTTATCATTCCAAGCGAAAGAGAAGAGCTTCACCATTACGGAATTGCTAAAATTTTCTCTCCAGAGGATGGGCGCTTAATGGGGTTGCAAGGCATGATTCAATATATGGTAGATGAGTGCCAGAAGATAGTTTTGCCTGAAATACCTTCGGTCGATCGGTTGGAAAAAATCAACCATCAAGCCATTGCTCAGTATATTACAGTGGTTGAGAACGCGCTTTTAAATGGGGCTATGCAAGAACAAGCGGCAACCCTAGAAGCTATTAAAAGAGATTTAAAACAGGCGTCCAATATTCCTGTTCTAGGTATAACAGGAACAGGAGGAGCTGGTAAAAGTTCTTTAACGGACGAATTAATTCGTCGCTTTTTAGAAGAAAATGAATCCCTTCATATTGCCGTATTATCAATTGATCCAACCAAGCAAAAAACAGGAGGAGCGCTGTTAGGAGATCGAATTCGAATGAACAGCGTTTCATCCAATCGAGTTTATATGAGAAGCTTGGCAACACGTTCTTCTAAACATGAGCTATCAGCAGCTATTAAAGATGCAGTTGATATTGTAACGGCAGCTGGTTTCGACATGGTTATTGTCGAAACGAGTGGTATTGGGCAAGCGGATGCGGAAATTAAAAATCTGGCCAACGTATCCATGTACGTCATGACGAGTGAGTTTGGTGCCCCATCGCAGCTTGAAAAGATTGAGATGCTTGATTATGCCGATTTTGTTGTTATTAATAAATTTGAGAAAAAAGGGTCTGAAGATGCGAAGCGCCAAGTTCAAAAGCAATACCAGCGCAACCATGAACGTTTTGAAGACTCACTAGATGATATGCCTGTTTATGGCACAATTGCAAGTCAATTTAACGACCCAGGAACAAATCATTTATATAATGAGTTGATTCGTACGATTAATCAACAGTTCAATATTCAGCTTAAGCCAACCCTATCTACAGATGAAAAACAGTCACATACCATTATTCCTCCAGATAAACAGCAGTATTTACAGGAGATTGTAAATACAGTGCGAGATTACCATAACTATGCAAAACAGCAAGGGGATTTTGCGCATAAAACTCAGCAAGTAAAAGACGTTATCAATAAGGTCAAACATAAAGACAGTCAGCATGAACTGAAGGGGCTCTTGCAAAACTATGAAAATCAGCTATCCAAAGAATCAAAAGAGAAGTTAGAAAGGTGGGCAGACTTAAAGAATGATTATCGTCAGCCCGTCTTAAGGACATATGTGCGAGGAAAAGAAATCAAAACAGATTTACAAATTGAGACATTGTCAGGGTTAAAAATTCCAAAGGTAGCGTTGCCTACATTTCGAGATGATGGAGATATCTTACATTGGTTATATCGAGAGAACGTTCCAGGTGAATTTCCATTTACAGCAGGAGTTTTTCCATTTAAGCGAAAAGGTGAAGACCCGAAACGACAATTTGCCGGAGAAGGCACACCAGAAAGAACGAACCGTCGCTTTCATTATTTGTCCAAAGATGATGATGCGAAGCGTTTAAGCACGGCTTTTGATTCGGTGACGCTATACGGTGAAAATCCAGCGGAACGGCCTGATATTTTCGGTAAAATTGGTGAAAGTGGCGTTAGCGTATGTACATTAGATGATATGAAAAAGTTGTATGAAGGCTTTGATTTATGTGCACCTTCTACATCTGTTTCCATGACCATTAACGGGCCGGCTCCTATTATATTAGCGATGTTCATGAACGTAGCGATTGCTCAGCAAGTGAATAAAAGGGAGACAGAACTAAAGCGCCAGCTGAGTCTAGAAGAATATGAAACGGTGAAAAGCAAGGCGTTGAGTACAGTTAGAGGAACTGTCCAAGCAGATATTTTAAAAGAAGATCAAGGGCAGAATACATGCATTTTCTCTACAGAGTTTGCGTTGAAGATGATGGGGGATATCCAAGAGTATTTTACGAAGCATCATGTGCGTAACTACTATTCTGTATCTATTTCTGGCTATCATATTGCAGAGGCAGGAGCTAATCCAATTTCTCAACTTGCGTTTACGCTTGCTAACGGATTTACGTATGTCGAGTACTACTTAAGTCGCGGCATGAATATTAATGATTTTGCACCGAATCTTTCCTTCTTTTTCAGCAATGGACTTGATCCAGAATATACGGTAATTGGTCGCGTAGCTCGTCGTATTTGGGCTATTGTTATGCGTGATAAATATGGAGCAAACGAACGAAGTCAAAAGTTAAAGTACCATGTACAAACGTCTGGTCGCTCACTTCATGCTCAAGAGATTCAGTTTAACGACATTCGTACAACATTACAGGCATTAATGGCTCTTCACGATAATTGTAATTCCCTGCACACGAACGCGTATGATGAAGCTATTACAACACCTACGGAAGAGTCGGTGCGCCGTGCGATGGCTATTCAATTAATTATTACGAAAGAAAATGGATTGACAAAGAATGAAAACCCGCTTCAAGGCTCTTTTATTGTAGAAGAGTTAACAGATTTAGTAGAGGAAGCGGTTTTACAAGAGTTTGAACGTATCAACACACGAGGTGGAGTGTTAGGTGCTATGGAGCTACAATATCAGCGTGGCAAAATTCAAGATGAGTCAATGGAATATGAAATGAGAAAGCATAATGGTTCTTTGCCAATCGTTGGAGTAAATACGTACCGTAACCCCAATGAGCAAGGTGATACAAATGTTAATGATATGCAGCTTGCTCGTGCATCTTGGGAAGAAAAGAACTATCAAATTGAGCAGTTAAAAGCGTTTCAAGAAAAACATGCTGACAATGTAAAGCCAGCGCTTGAAAGGTTAAAAAAAGCTGCCAACAACGGAGAAAACATTTTCGCAGAGCTCATGAATACCGTCCAGTTTGCAAGTTTGGGTGAAATTACACAGGCGCTTTATAAATGTGGTGGACAGTATCGTCGAAATATGTAAATCGGTTTAGAAACAGAAACTATTAGCCATATGGCGCTAGTAGTTTCTGTTTCATTTTGCAATTTCCAAGAGATTTTTAGAATCGAGGCTAGCATAAATGTATTGAATTTGTTTATAATGAATGGTATGTATTTATTCGTGTCCATCATTTGAACTTATGATGAATTGATTTAATAGATTTTAGATATACATAGAAAGGGCGTGTCACCTTTGAGTTTAGAAAAGTACTCAAAAGAAGAATTAAAAGAGATGTCAATGATCGAAATTGCGTATGCGCTGTTAAGTGAGAAAACAGACCGTCAAGCTATTTCATTTCAAGAAATTATTGATGAAATCGTAAAAGCAACAGAGATGTCAGATACAGAATTAAAATCAAGAATTGCGCAGTTCTATACAGATATTAATATCGATGGTCGATTCCTAACGGTTGGTGAAAACTATTGGGGGTTAAGGGGTTGGTATCCTTTTGATCAGGCAGAAGAAGATATTGTGCCAGCAGCTAAGCCGAAGAAGAAGAAAGCGAAAAAAGCTGTTGTAGACGAGCTGGATGATTTTGATGATTTAGAAGAAGAAGATCTAGATTTCGATGATCTTGATGAATTAGCTGAAGAAGATGACGGTGATTTTGAAGATTTAGATGAAGAAGATGTTATTGAAGAAGAGGAAGAAGACTTTGACGATTTAGATGAAGATCTAGATGAAGAAGAAGCAGATGAAGAAGCCGAAGAAGACCTTGAGTATGAGGATGAAAAATAATCTATCATAATGGTTCTTGACTTTTGTCATTGAAATATGTAGAATCTTTTTTGGGCTCTTTAAACGAGTATTTAAGAAGTTTAAACATATTATATAGAACATTGCTCCCAATCCTGTTATGGCATTGGGAGCAATTTTTTTTTTAAAACTTGGCACCTTGGAGCTAGAAACCATACAGGCTCATCTTGCTGTCGAGTTTTTGCTTTTTCGTACTGAACAGTTGAATTCTTATTCTTCTTCAATAAGCATTCCCAATAATGCTTTTAATAATTTCATGCATGATGATGAATGAATTGTGATTGTTTATGTAAAAACTTTTAGTATTGTACACTTTAACAAATTTAGAGGGGGAAGACCAAATGACAAAATATATTTTCGTAACAGGTGGCGTTGTATCTTCTTTGGGGAAAGGGATCACTGCTGCTTCTCTAGGTAGACTATTAAAAAATCGTGGATTAAACGTAACTATTCAAAAGTTCGATCCATACATTAACGTAGACCCAGGAACAATGAGCCCATACCAACATGGTGAAGTATTCGTTACGGATGATGGTGCAGAAACAGATTTAGATTTAGGGCACTATGAGCGTTTTATCGATATTAACTTAAATCGCTATAGTAACGTAACAACAGGGAAAGTTTACTCAACTGTATTGAAAAAAGAGCGTCGCGGTGACTACTTAGGTGGAACAGTTCAGGTAATCCCTCATATTACAAATGAAATTAAAGAAAAAGTATTCCGTGCAGGTAAAGAGACAAACGCAGACGTTGTTATTACGGAAATCGGAGGAACGGTAGGAGATATCGAATCTCTGCCATTCTTAGAAGCTATTCGTCAAATTAAAAGCGATATCGGTCGCGATAATGTAATGTACATTCATTGTACATTAGTGCCATACTTAAAGGCTGCAGGCGAGATGAAAACAAAGCCAACACAGCATAGCGTTAAAGAACTTCGTAGTTTAGGAATTCAACCAAACGTTATTGTTGTACGTACAGAAATGCCAATTTCTGAAGATATGAAAGAAAAGCTAGCTCTATTCTGTGATATCGATAAAAAAGCAGTTATTGAATGTGCAGATGCGGAGACATTATACGAAATTCCACTATCGCTACAAGACCAGCACTTAGATCAAATCACGTGCGATCACTTAAAATTAGATTGTAAAGAAGCCGATATGACGGAGTGGAAAGAGCTTGTAGCTAAAGTAAAAGGCTTATCTAAAACAACGAAAATTGCTCTTGTTGGTAAATATGTAGAGCTTCAAGATGCTTACATCTCAGTTGTTGAAGCAATGCGCCATGCTGGTTATGCATTTGATGCAGATGTAAACATTCAATGGGTTAACTCAGAGCACGTTACGCAAGAAAACGTAAGTGAACTATTAGGTAATGTTGACGGTATCTTAGTACCAGGTGGATTTGGTGACCGCGGTATCGAAGGTAAGATTGTAGCTACTCAATATGCTCGTGAGCAAAAAGTTCCATTCTTAGGTATTTGCTTAGGTATGCAACTTGCATCTGTAGAGTTTGCTCGCAACGTATTAGGTTTAGACGGAGCGCACTCTGCTGAAATTGCTCCAAGCACAAACTATCCAATCATTGACCTATTACCAGAACAAAAGGATGTTGAAGATTTAGGTGGAACACTTCGCTTAGGATTGTATCCTTGTAAGTTAACAGAAGGTACATTAGCTCATCAAGCATACCAAGATGAAGTTGTTTACGAGCGCCATCGTCACCGTTACGAGTTCAACAACGAATATCGTCAAGAGATGGAGAAGAAAGGCTTTATCTTCTCAGGTACAAGCCCAGACGGTCGTTTAGTGGAAATCGTTGAGTTAAAAGACCATCCATGGTTCTTAGCAGCTCAATTCCACCCAGAGTTCACGTCTCGTCCAAATCGTCCACAACCTCTATTTAGAGAATTTATTCGTGCATCAATTGAATTAGGACAACAACAATAAAAAACAACAAAAAAGACGCTGTGACAGACAGCGTCTTTTTTGTTGTTACTCATTTTCATCCATGATTTCTTTTAATGTAAAGGATAAGCCATAATACGCATAAAGAGTAGTCATAAGAGCTGGAAAGCCAAAGCGTTCCCCGCTATCATCAGGGATAAGTGGCTGTAAAAGATACGTATTAATATGCACATCTGCTAGTTCATGAATACTGTCACCTTGAACCTCTTTGGGAATAGCTCCAATGCTAACAAACGGAATTCCTTGTTCCAGTAGAGTATGTGCTACTTGAACTGCTTTTTCGTCTGTAGAAAACCTTGTAACAATGAGTACTCGATCTACGGATGTTAAGCTGCTAATGTCATTGAGCTCTAGAGATTTTGCATGAGCTAACGGCTCTGCACTCTGCGTCGCTTCGTACATCACGGCTTGCATTTCATTTACTCCATAAATATAAATGTTTCCTTCTCCAATGGCTGCTTGAGCTAAAATACGAGCACCATCTTCCAAGTTGAATTCTTCTTTTTCGCCTATGCGTTTAAAATAGCTAGACAATTGTGTTGTGAAAATTTTAAGCATGATAAAGTCACCTTTCTCTTTCTCAAGAGTGTTTGCTAATCATTATATCGAAAAAATATATCCATATTCTAGTGTAAAACAAGTTATAATAAAAAAGTATGGAAAAACAAAGTAAGAATAATGACTAAAATTCCTGTATTTTGTAAGATTTCCTTAAATGAGCAGGGATTTGTCGCTTTATAACGAAATACATATGTTAGTTTTGTCTCAACAAGAGGCTGTATAGAAGGTGGGATTATGTTGACTGAAAAAATCTTAATTGTAGATGACCAGTACGGAATTCGTATTTTACTAACAGAAGTATTGCAAAAGGAAGGGTATCAAACTTTTCAAGCAGCGAATGGGTTTCAAGCGATTGACATTGCAAAAGAACAACAACTTGATCTTGTCTTGCTTGATATGAAGATTCCAGGGATGGACGGAATTGAAATTTTAAAACGATTAAAAGGGTATGATAAGACAATAAAAGTAATTATAATGACTGCTTATGGTGAATTAGATATGATCCAAGAAGCAAAAGATTTAGGTGCGTTAACGCATTTTGCAAAACCATTTGATATTGATGAAATTAGACAGGTTGTTAGGGAATATATACCATTAAAGTCTAAGTAAGTGCTTACAATTAGGCGTGTTTCTAAGAAATTTTCAATATTAACCTAAAAATCTTGCTGTTTTGTTTTTAAGTTGGTATCCTAATTACTGTATTAATCATTCGACAACATATTGTGTGCAGATACACCGCATTTCTACATGGAATGTCAGATTCAAGAGCATACTACTTTAGGTAGGCTTTTGGTTAGTATCTAACTCACATAGATTATTAAGGAGGATTTCAACATGCCTTTAGTATCAATGAAAGACATGCTTATCAAAGCAAAAGAGGAAGGCTACGCAGTAGGCCAATTTAACCTAAACAACTTAGAGTTCACTCAAGCTATCTTAAAAGCAGCTCAAGAAGAAAACTCTCCAGTTATCCTAGGTGTATCTGAAGGTGCAGCACGTTACATGGGCGGTTTCAAAACTGTAGTATCAATGGTTAAAGGTTTAATCGAAGACTACAACGTAACAGTGCCAGTTGCAATTCACTTAGACCATGGTTCAAGCTTTGAATCATGTGCAAAAGCAATTCATGCAGGATTCACTTCTGTAATGATTGATGCTTCTCACCACCCATTTGAAGAAAACATTGCAACTACTGCTAAAGTAGTTGAACTAGCACACTTCCACGGTGTATCTGTAGAAGCTGAGTTAGGAACTGTTGGTGGACAAGAAGATGACGTAATCGCTGATGGTGTTATCTACGCTGATGCAAAAGAGTGTGAAGAGCTTGTTAAACGTACAGGTATCGACTGCCTTGCTCCAGCATTAGGTTCAGTTCATGGTCCTTACAAAGGTGAGCCAAACTTAGGTTTTGCTGAAATGGAAGAAATCGGTCAAATTACTGGTTTACCATTAGTATTACACGGTGGTACTGGTATCCCAACAAAAGACATTCAAAAAGCTGTTTCTTTAGGAACTGCTAAAATTAACGTAAATACAGAAAACCAAATTGCTTCAGCTAAAGCTGTACGCGAAGTACTAGCTGCGCAACCTGAGCAATATGACCCACGTAAATACTTAGGACCAGCTCGCGATGCAATTCAAGCGACAGTTCAAGGGAAAATGCGTGAGTTTGGTTCTTCAAACAAAGCATAATTACCATTCCACATTAAGTGATTAATGATGAGATGGTGCAAAGCCGCCTTGCTCAATAGTTGTAAGGCGGCTTTATTTTAATTATAATTTTCATATAATTAAGAAAAAAGGGGATAGGACAGATGAAATTTTTCATTGATACAGCTAACTTGTCAGAAATAAAGGAAGCGCATTCATTAGGGGTTATTGCTGGTGTTACAACAAATCCAAGTTTGGTAGCAAAAGAGAATATCACATTTGAAGATCGTCTTCGTGAGATTACAGAGCTAGTTGAAGGGTCAGTGAGCGCCGAAGTCATTTCTTTAGATGCAGAAGGAATGATTCGAGAAGGTAAAGAGTTAGCGGCCCTTGCACCAAATATTACGATTAAAGTACCGATGACTCCTGATGGTCTAAAAGCAGTAAACGAATTTACGAGTCTTGGAATCAAAACCAACGTCACGCTTATCTTTTCTGCTAATCAAGCATTATTAGCTGCAAGAGCTGGTGCAACATATGTTTCACCATTTTTAGGTCGCCTTGATGACATTGGATTTAATGGTATGAACTTAATTTCAGATATTGCAGAGATTTTTGCTATTCACGATATTCCAACTGAAATCATTGCTGCTTCTATTCGTCACCCAATGCATGTAACGGAGGCTGCTAAGCAAGGAGCTCATATTGCAACAATTCCTTATAAAGTAATTATGCAGCTTTTCAAGCATCCTTTAACGGAAGCAGGAATCGAACAGTTTCTAGCAGATTGGGAAAAACGACAAAAATAATGTAAATAAGATGGTATGGCATTTGCGAATAAATTGAGTAAATGCCATATTTTCTTTAAAATTGTCGAAATTATACATGATTTTTGGATTTTCGTGTACACTAGTAGATAAGAGGAAAAATACAAGTAGTCTACATAGTGGTAGTTCCAATTTTTTCCTTAACTACAGAGTCGAAAACTTTCTTTCGCTGGAAGGGAGCTATAAATGGAAAAGCTGAAAATACAAGGTGGCTTTACTCTAAGTGGAACAGTTCGTGTAAGCGGTGCTAAAAATAGCGCTGTGGCGCTGATTCCAGCTACGATTTTAGCGGAGTCACCTGTTACAATAGAGGGGCTACCTCGTATATCAGATGTTGAATTGCTGAGTGATTTAATTGAAGAAATTGGTGGCACTGTCACAAGTGATAATGAAGAATTAACGGTAAACCCAACTCATATGACGGCCATGCCTTTACCAAGTGGAAAGGTAAAAAAGCTGCGTGCTTCTTATTATTTGATGGGAGCAATGTTAGGGCGTTTTAAAAAAGCTGTTGTTGGTCTTCCAGGCGGCTGTTATTTGGGACCGCGCCCAATTGATCAGCATATTAAAGGTTTTGAGGCACTAGGTGCTACTGTTACAAATGAACAAGGTGCTATTTATTTACGTGCTGAAGAATTAAGAGGAGCTCGTATTTATTTAGACGTGGTAAGCGTTGGTGCAACCATTAATATCATGCTAGCTGCTGTCAGAGCAAAGGGACGTACTGTTATTGAGAATGCAGCTAAAGAACCTGAGATTATTGATGTTGCGACGTTGCTAACGAGTATGGGAGCAAAAATTAAGGGTGCTGGAACAGACGTTATCCGCATTGATGGCGTAGATACTTTACATGGATGCCGTCATTCAATCATTCCAGATCGTATTGAGGCGGGCACTTACATGGTAATGGGTGCTAGTATGGGGAAAGAAGTGATTGTGGATAATGTGATTCCACAGCACTTGGAATCTTTGACAGCTAAAATGAGAGAAATGGGTATTCATATTGAAACAAGCTCAGACCAAATTTTGGTTGCTACAAGAGAATTATTAAAGCCTGTAGACATCAAAACATTGGTTTATCCAGGATTCCCAACAGATTTGCAGCAACCTTTCACTACTTTATTAACAAAAGCATCTGGTACAAGTGTAGTAACAGATACAATTTATGGAGCTCGTTTTAAGCATATTGATGAGCTAAGACGTATGAATGCTTCGGTTAAAGTAGAGGGTCGCTCTGCAATTATTAATGGGCCAATACAGTTGCAAGGTGCGCGTGTTAAGGCTTCTGATTTACGAGCAGGAGCAGCTCTAGTAACAGCTGGTTTAATGGCTAAAGGAATTACTGAAGTTACCGGATTAGAACATATTGATCGAGGATATAGTCACCTCGTGGACAAACTATCAAGTTTAGGCGCAATGATTTGGCGAGAAGAAATGACTGAAGAAGAAATTGAACAATTCCAAAATTCTTAATCACAAATTTTCTTATCATGTCATCTACTAGACATTACGTGAATTTCGTCTATAATAGAGTAAGTTGAAAATCAGTGAGGGAAATCCCTCACTGATTATTTATTCGTTATAAATAATAAATTGGTGTGTGCAATGTATTTGTAGCTATCATTTCTTATTTAATATGAATTGAAAAGGTTTTCAGTAGAAGCTAGTAAACTATAACATGTTTTTTTGTTGAACGCTATGCGTCAAAAAAAGATTGATTAAAAAGATAGAAAAAGGTTAGAATATAAGTTGCTACATTAAACAATTCGTGGTTTTTGCCACTTCGTTATAAAAGTAACTTGTTTTTTCTTCTAATAAGTGTATAATTATAATTGATTCTACTTATGTATACTTCTAGATTACCTTCTCCATCTTTAACACATTGTTCCGACCGTATCATTTTCTAATAGATAGTAACTTAATATGGAAGGAAACTCAAAAATTATTCATTAAAAGCGTGGTGTCCTAATGAACTTAACATTATCCAGTTTAGAAAATATGAAATTAAAAGAGCTATATGAACATGCGAAAGCATATAAAGTTTCTTATTATAGCAAGCTAACGAAAAAAGAGCTTGTTTTTGCAATTTTAAAAGCACAGGCAGAGCAAGACGGTCTGCTTTTCATGGAAGGTGTCCTTGAAATTATTCAATCGGAAGGGTTTGGGTTTTTAAGACCAATCAACTATTCTCCAAGCTCTGAGGATATTTATATTTCCGCGTCTCAAATTCGCCGTTTTGATTTACGAAACGGAGATAAAGTATCTGGTAAAGTTCGTCCCCCTAAAGAAAACGAGCGTTACTATGGCTTACTACATGTAGAAGCAGTTAATGGTGAAGATCCAGAGACATCAAAAGAACGCGTGCATTTCCCAGCGTTAACGCCTATTTATCCAAATGAGCAAATGCGTTTGGAAACACAGCCTAGAAGTTTCTCAACTCGAATTATTGACCTTATCTCACCGATTGGTTTTGGTCAAAGGGGATTAATTGTTGCACCACCTAAAGCTGGTAAAACAATGCTTCTAAAAGAAATTGCAAACAGTATTACAACAAATCATCCAGAAGCAGAGCTCATTGTTCTCTTAATCGATGAGCGTCCTGAAGAAGTAACAGATATTGAAAGATCTGTTGATGGGGATGTTGTAAGTTCAACGTTTGATGAGGTACCAGAAAACCATATTAAAGTCGCTGAGCTTGTGCTCGAGCGTGCAATGAGATTAGTGGAGCATAAAAAAGACGTTGTCATTTTAATGGATAGTATCACTCGTCTAGCTCGTGCTTATAACCTTGTTATTCCGCCAAGTGGAAGAACATTGTCAGGTGGTATTGACCCAGCTGCTTTCCATCGTCCAAAGCGATTCTTTGGTGCTGCCAGAAACATTGAAGATGGCGGAAGCTTAACAATTCTTGCAACAGCTTTAATTGATACAGGCTCTCGTATGGACGATGTAATCTATGAAGAGTTTAAAGGAACTGGAAATATGGAGCTTCACCTTGATCGTTCACTTGCGGAAAAACGTATTTTCCCGGCAATTGATATTCGTCGTTCAGGTACACGTAAAGAGGAGCTTCTTATTCCAAAGGAGCAGCTTGATCATTTATGGGCTATTCGTAAGTCAATGGCTGATGCGCCTGATTTTGCTGAAAAGTTCTTAAAGCGTCTTCGTCAAACAAAATCAAATGAAGAGTTTTTTGCTTTGTTAACTGAAGAGAAGAAAGCTCTATTAGCTAATAAACGATAACAGAAAACATATGTAATTGGTTTTATAAAGATTTTAAATGAAGTGTCAGTTGATGGAAAAAGATGTTTTGAATAGGTGGTTGCAAAACGAAACAACCCTTGTTATAATTTCATCATGTGTGTTGATAAGATACACGATGGTGCGATTATGCTCATCATTTTTTCTTATCAATAAACTCTGTTTCAGAATGATTCAGGGCGGAAGGAGATGAAAAGAATGAAAACAGGAATTCATCCAAAGTACAACAAAATCATGGTGAAATGCAGCTGTGGTAATGAGTTTGAAACTGGTTCTGTAAAAGAAGAGATGCGCGTTGAGACTTGTTCACAATGTCACCCATTCTATACGGGCCGTCAAAAATTCGCTGAAGCTGGTGGCCGTGTTGATCGTTTCAACAAAAAATACGGTCTTAAATAATCAAGATTGTCGAAGCAAACAGGCAAGTAGCTTATCTCTTGCCTGTTTTTTTACTTTTAAAAATACGGAATAAGTAAAATATTTCCACTGCGGGTGGAGAAATCTTTTTATATACATGTTCTACATAATTAAAGGTAGACTAGATAAAGTTAGTAGCGGTTCGCTCATAATGGAGTGATAGGAAGGGAGAGTCCCGCATGGTGTACGTAATGAAACAAAGCGGTTGGATTGAAGTAATTTGTGGAAGTATGTTCTCAGGGAAATCAGAAGAATTAATTCGTCGTGTTCGTCGCACGCAGTTTGCCAAGCAAAATGTGCAGGTGTTTAAGCCAGCAATCGATGATCGATATAGTGAAGAAGCGGTTGTATCACATAATGGAACATCAGTTATTGCCCATCCTATATCTATTTCTACTGACATTTTAGATATAGTTAGCGAAGCTACAGATGTAGTGGCAATCGATGAGATTCAATTCTTTGATAATCAAATTGTTGAAGTTGTACAAGCTCTTGCAGATAAAGGGTTTCGTGTCATTGTAGCAGGACTTGATCAAGACTTTCGTGGTGAGCCTTTTGGACATGTACCTCAGCTGATGGCAATAGCTGAATCGGTTACAAAACTGCAAGCTGTTTGTGCATCATGTGGATCTCCAGCAAGTCGTACTCAACGTTTAATTAATGGAGAGCCAGCTTCTTATGATGATCCCATTATACTAGTGGGCGCATCAGAATCTTACGAACCTCGCTGTCGCCATTGTCATGTGGTGAAAAGTTCAAAAGCAGCAAGTAACTTTCAAGAACTAACCAAATAAAAAAGAGACTGAGACA